>NZ_JAJCNF010000010.1:0-92442 GCF_020560945.1 Dorea sp. 210702-DFI.3.125 | reverse complement strand
GAAAACAAAATAATTTTTTTCTCATTTAACTATTGACATTTATTAGCTGGACTTAAATAATTTTATAAGTAATAATTTGACTGACTATTTCTTAATGATCAGTGTACTTGCTTTTGCCTCACCACCGACAGACTTTGCACCAGTGTATTTTGCTTTCAGATCGTCCAGTTCTGTATTATATGATGTTCCGGTTGCTCAGGATACAGATTATCAGACAATCAAAGACGTAACTTACGATGTAAACGGTGCTGAAGGAAAAATTACAGAAGATGCACTTGGAAACAAAATGCTTTACATTGAGTGGGATAAAGACACAGCAGCCGCTGACCGTACAGCTACATGTTCTTTCCACGTAGACAGAGAAGAAATCTTACGTCCAGAGCTCAAAGAAGAGGGTGAGCCGGGATCTGACTTAGACGAGTATCTTGAGGCCTCAAGCACAATCCCGGTAGACGGAGTTGTAAAAGAGACAGCTGACGAAATTACAAAGGGAAAAGATACTATCTTGACAAAGCAAGAGCAATTTATGATTGGATTATCGCTAATATGAACCGTGATGAGAGTGTAAAAGGTTGTGGCCAGGGAGATGTATGTGTACTTCTTGATACAAAGGGTGGAAAATGTACAGACATTAACTCCGTATTTGTAGGCCTTTGCCGTGCATCAGGAATTCCTGCAAGAGAAATGTTCGGTGTTCGTATCAATGATACAGATATCACAAAGAATCAGCATTGCTGGGCAGAGTTCTATCTTCCAGGATTTGGCTGGGTAGCAGCAGATCCGGCAGATGTACTGAAAGCAGTTCTGAAGAATAGCTGGGACAAAGAATGCTTCATTTCCGTCTGCTGTAAATGTATTTTCTACGACAGATCTGGAAGGCAATACAGTCACCAATGATATCTTTTCACAGGCAGATTTAACAGTCGTGAATTTCTGGGGAACATTCTGCAATCCTTGTATCGATGAGATGCCGGAACTTGCAAAGTGGAATGAGGAAATGCCTGACAACGTACAGATGCTTGGAGCAATCGTAGATGTAGAAACTGTAGATTCTGACGAATATGCACTGGCACAGCAGATTGTGGAAAAAACGGGTGTAACTTATGAAAATGTTATTGCACCGGGAGCATTTGACCAGTTCATTAATAAACTGGCAGGCGTTCTTACAACAGTATTTATTGATAAAAACGGAAAAGTTGTAGGAGAAGCTATTGTAGGTGCGAAGGTAGAAGAATACAAACAGCAGGTAGAGGATTATTTGAATGAGCAGAAATAACAAGATTGCAGTGCAGGTATTAGGTTTCTGTGTGGCGGCAGTTATGATTATATATGGTGTTAGCCGGGGAGAAACAGCTATCATATTTAATAAGGCGGTGAATATCTGCCTGGAATGTATTGGGTTAGGATAAGTGATATGAAGATTAATCAGGAAATGAAACGAAAAATTGTTCAAGTAGCGGCATTTGTCTACTCGAATACATATATTGGAAATTTCGTATCAGGTCAGATTTACAAAGGAAGCTGGAAAAAAGTTCTGCAATCCCGGAATGAACTGTTATTCATGTCCGGCTGCAAGACTTGCCTGTCCGATTGGAGCTATGCAGGCAGTCAGTGGTTCTTTCCATTTTCAAAGAAAAAATTATGGAAATGGCTTACTTATGTAAAAAATGTGTTGATGGCAGTGTTTGTCGTTATCATGCCGGTTACGATGGTCAATGAGCTGGGAATGAGCAGCCCGGCGTTTTGCGAATACATTTGCCCGGCAGGAACGCTGGAAGGTGGAATTCCACTTTTAAGTACGCACCCGGAGTTACGCGCAATACTGGGAGCACTGTTTTCTGTGAAAGCATGTATTTTGATCATAACTTTAATCGGCTGCCTGTCTGTCTGCCGGTTCTTCTGTAAAGTCATGTGTCCACTTGGAGCAATCTACGGACTACTGAATAAAGTCAGCATTTACCATATGGAATGCAATAAAAAAACTTGTGTCTCCTGTGGAAAATGTCATAACATATGTCCAATGGATGTAGATCCAGTGAAGAATCCCAATTCTGCAGAGTGCATCCGATGTGGAAAATGTGTGGCATCATGCCCGAAAGAATCACTGGCTTTGAAGTTCGTATATGGAAAAAAGGGATAGCTTCATAAATGTCTTCAGAAAATAAGTTCAGAAAATAAAGCATCAGAAAATAAATTGCAGAAAATAAATTCTGTCAATAAACGACACGCTTATTGACAAAATTTATCAATTATGTTATCGTGTCTCCTTGTAAAAGATTATGATTTGTGAGGGAGTAGCAGGCGTATATCAGATGAAAACGGATTCTGAACGCAACAAGTCAACATACTGATCTTTTAGATCTGGCTTGTTTTAATTTGTGAGACTCACGTATGGCTGTAAAGCTTATACGTGGACTCTCTTTATATGGAAGTATTGACCAGGTATGGCAGACAGCTGTAC
This sequence comes from Dorea sp. 210702-DFI.3.125, assembly GCF_020560945.1. Classification (NCBI taxonomy): domain Bacteria; kingdom Bacillati; phylum Bacillota; class Clostridia; order Lachnospirales; family Lachnospiraceae; genus Dorea; species Dorea sp. 210702-DFI.3.125. The sequence continues at coordinate 89,981 of NZ_JAJCNF010000010.1, read as the reverse complement.
CTGGTTTTTATATAGGAGGAAATGAACGATGAACTGGAATTTTTTGTTTTTTATGAACAGCGCTCTTTTGGGAGTGGGGTTGGCAATGGATGCATTTTCTGTGTCACTTGCGAATGGAATGAATGAAAAAAAGATGAAGAAATCTCGTATGGCCTATATTGCAGGAGTGTATGCATTTTTTCAGTTTCTGATGCCTATGGTGGGTTGGATTTGCGTACATACAATTGTGCAGCTATTTGGTCAGTTTCAGAAATGTATCCCTTGGATTGCATTAATACTATTGCTTTATATTGGCGGAAGCATGATATGGGAATCAGCAAAAGGCGAAGAAGAAATTGAAGAAGTAAAAAAATTAAGTTTCGCAGTATTGATGCTGCAGGGAATTGCAACATCCATTGATGCATTATCTGTAGGATTTACTATTGCAGATTATGGATTTGTTATGGCGCTGGTCTGTTCCATTATCATTGCAGTTGTGACATTTGCGATATGTGAGACAGGCTTATATCTTGGAAAGACATTAGGAACAAAGCTGGCCGGAAAAGCAGATGTCTTAGGTGGAGTGATTCTGACTGGTATTGGAATCGAGATATTTGTGAAAGGCGTATTTTTCTAGGAAAGGGTGAAGCAGACATACATCACCACATCCCTGCATAGATTGTAAAAAAACAAACTATGCAGGGGTTTTCTATGAAGGATTATATTGAAGAGCGGGCGGTGGAAATCGCATATTATATTATTGAAAATAAAGCGACTGTCCGGCAGACTGCGAAGAAATTCGGAATGAGCAAGAGCACGATACATAAGGACGTCACGGAGCGTCTGCTGCAGATCAATCCGGCACTGGCGGGGGAGGCAAGGAAGGTGTTGGATCAGAATAAGTCGGAAAGGCATATCCGTGGTGGACTTGCTACGAAAGAGAAGTATCTTCATCAACATATGCTAAGACAGCATTAAGCGGTGTTAAGATACTGTTAAAAATATCAGATTTGTGCATACAAAGGGATTTTGAAAGCTAATATTTTGGCGTATTTGTCTCTTTTTTTCCGTCTCCGATTGTGCTAACATGTAGCACAGCAAAGGAGGTATGACATTATGAGTCAGAGAACAATCATATTTTCGAGCCCTGAAGACGTTCTGAATTTTGTTAGAACAGTTGAAAAGTACCCTTATGATATGGATCTGGAAAGCGGACGCGCCGTTGTAGATGCAAAGTCACTTTTAGGTCTGATGAATCTGGGACTCAACAAAGAAATTGAGTTAAAAGTTTACGATGAAAACTGCCAGGATCTGTTTGATGAAATTTCAGAGTACTTTGCAGCATAAGCAGTCATCAGGATATTTATGAATGAAGATCTAATGATAGAAGATCAAAAGAAAATTAATCTTGTGGGGAAAAACTTCTCGTCGTATAATAGGTGCGGTGAGGAGTTTTTTGAATTATGAAAAAATGTAATGTTGACCGGAGTCATTATCTGTTTGATAATCAGGCTCTGGTATCTTTAATTGTACCATTAATTATTGAGCAGCTTTTAACAGTGCTGGTTGGAATGGCAGATTCCATTATGGTTGCAAATGTTGGTGAAGCAGCGGTGTCTGGTGTTTCGTTGGTAGACCAGATTATGGTCCTTCTGATTAATATATTTGCAGCACTGGCAACAGGAGGTGCTGTTGTTGCAGGACAGTACCTTGGACAGAAAAATAAAGAACAGGCATGTAAGTCTACGACACAGCTCATGTGGTCTATGGGATTTATTTCCCTTGTCATTACAGCATTTGTATATGCGTGCAAATATTGGATTTTGCATGGGGTGTTCGGACAGATTGAGGCAGATGTTATGCATCATGCAGATGTTTATCTTCTGATCGTGACAGCATCTATTCCATTTATCGCATTGTACAATGGTGGGGCAGCAGTATTTCGGGCAATGGGAAATTCAGAAGTGTCCATGAGGGTGTCATTGCTTATGAATGCAATCAATGTAAGTGGAAATGCAATCTTAATTTACGGGTTTCATTGCGGAACAGAAGGTGTTGCGATTCCAACGCTAGTGTCCAGATTTGTAGCAGCATTTATCATAATAAAACTATTATTAAAGGATAAATGGTCGTTACATCTGGAACGAACATTTCGTTTCAATCCGGATTGGAGCATGATCAGGAAAATATTGAGCGTGGGAATTCCTAATGGACTTGAAAATAGTATGTTCCAGCTTGGAAAAGTTCTGGTGCTGAGCCTGGTATCCACATTCGGAACTTATGCGATTGCAGCAAATGCAGTTAGCAATGTCATTACGTTATTTTCCATTTTGCCGGGACAGGCAATCTGTTTGGCAGTAACTACTGTAATTGCGAGGTGTGTTGGGGCAGGAGATTATGAACAGGCAAAATATTACAATAAAAAACTAATTCTGCTTACGCACATAGGAATGGCAATCACAATTTTTATTGTATTTATCACATTGCCATTTATTTTAAAAGTGTACAATCTTTCAGAAGCTGCATCTGAGGCTACGAGACACATTATCTGGTTCCATGGCTTTTGTGCAATATTGATTTGGGCTGAATCATTTACATTGCCGGCAACATTCAGAGCTTGCGGTGATGCAAAGGCATGTATGATTATTTCTACAGTATCTATGTGGATTTTTCGAGTAGGAGCCAGTTATATTCTCGGGAAAAATCTTGGGCTTGGAGTTTTTGGAGTCTGGGTGGCTATGATTATCGATTGGGCATTCCGTTCACTATTATTTGGAATCCGTTATTTTAGCGGAAAGTGGAAAAAGCATGCACTTGTAAGTTAGATATTGCTATATGCCATTCAGGTAAGAAAAAATTCGGTAGAAGCAGAGTCATTATTTATAAAATGTGAAAAAATTCTAGAGAATTTAAAAGAGAATTTCAGAAAAATGTGGGAATACATAGAGAATGCTAGAAAGTTGCTTGTCAAGGTGACAGACGTACATTATAATAAAATTAGCGTATTTAATTTAGGAGGAAAATCTTGTGAAGAGAGAATTAGTAATTGTCATTGATTTTGGCGGACAGTACAATCAGTTAGTTGCAAGACGTGTCAGAGAATGCAATGTGTACTGCGAAATCTATTCTTATAAGACAGATCTTGAGAAGATAAAAGAAATGAATCCTAAGGGAATCATTTTAACTGGCGGACCGAACAGTTGCTATGAAGAAGGAGCACCGACCTGTTCAAAAGAATTATTCGAGATGGGAATTCCGGTACTTGGACTTTGCTATGGTGCACAGCTTATGATGCACGTGCTTGGCGGAAAAGTCGAGAAGGCTGAGGTCAGTGAATATGGTAAAACAGAGGTTCTGGTTGACAAGACCGAATCTAAGTTGTTCAAAGATGTATCTGAGAAGACTATCTGCTGGATGAGCCATACAGATTATATTTCTCAGATAGCACCGGGATTTGAAATTTCTGCACACACAGCAGACTGCCCGGTAGCAACAGCAGAGAATGCAGATAAGAATCTGTATGCGATTCAGTTCCACCCGGAGGTACTTCATACAGCAGAAGGAACAAAGATGCTTTCCAACTTCGTTCTTGGTGTCTGTGGATGCGCCGGAGACTGGAAGATGGATGCATTTGTAGAGAATACGATCAAAGAAATCCGTGAGAAAGTCGGAGATGGAAAAGTGCTTTTGGCATTATCAGGAGGAGTCGATTCTTCTGTTGCAGCAGGTCTGTTATCCAGAGCAATCGGAAAGCAGTTGACATGCGTATTTGTAGATCATGGTCTTCTGCGTAAAGATGAAGGAGATGAAGTTGAAGGAGTATTCGGACCGAATGGTCAGTTTGATCTGAACTTTATCCGTGTCAATGCACAGCAGAGATATTATGATAAACTGGCAGGAGTTACAGAGCCTGAAGCAAAACGTAAGATTATCGGTGAAGAATTTATCCGTATCTTTGAGGAAGAAGCAAAGAAAATCGGTGCAGTAGATTTTCTGGCACAGGGAACGATATATCCGGACGTTGTAGAGAGTGGACTTGGCGGAGAATCCGCAGTTATCAAATCTCATCATAACGTAGGAGGGCTTCCGGACTACGTTGATTTCAAAGAAATCATCGAGCCGCTCCGCGACTTGTTTAAGGACGAGGTAAGAAAAGCTGGGCTTGAACTTGGAATTCCAGAAAACCTGGTATTTCGTCAGCCATTCCCAGGACCGGGACTTGGAATCCGAATTATCGGAGAAGTAACAGCTGAGAAAGTAAGAATTGTTCAGGACGCTGATGCAATCTACAGAGAAGAGATTGCAAAAGCTGGACTTGATCGTGATATTAACCAGTACTTTGCAGCACTTACAAATATGCGAAGTGTAGGAGTTATGGGAGATTTCAGAACATATGATTATGCAGTAGCGCTTAGAGCTGTAAAGACAATCGATTTCATGACAGCCGAGGCAGCAGAAATTCCATACGAAGTATTGAATAAAGTCATGAACCGAATTATAAACGAGGTGAAAGGAGTCAACAGAGTATTCTATGATCTGACGAGTAAGCCACCTGGAACGATCGAGTTTGAATAGTTGACGCTGGGCTACAAAGCCCGTAACCACGGGGCTTTGCGGCTTTGGGTGTTTGAAATTGCATTATCATTGCATTTTTATATTTCTTTGTGATACATTGCAGTATGCTGATTACTGGTATAATTAGCAATACTTTGAGAAGCTGACTGGTAGCTGAGAACCCCGGTCAGCTTCTTTGCAATCTCAATATTGGTGTTTGGATACAGATGACCATAAGTTCCTAGTGTCGTCTGTATTTTTTCATGTCCAAGACGCTCTTTAATCAGCAGTGGATTTTCGCCCATGCTGATAAGCAGGGAAGCATGCGAATGTCTCAGGGCATGAATTTTGATTCTGTGGACACCAGCTAAATTTGCCAATTTCTCTAATGCTCTTGGAAGCGTTGTTTTGCTGGTGGGTGTACTGTTATAACTCAGTACGAATCCACAATTTGGTAAAACCTTTGCCTGGACCGCCTTCCATTCTTGTAATTCCTTGATGGTATCAGCATCAATATAAATGGTACGGTTGCTTGCCTGCGTCTTAGGTTCAACGAATTTGTAGTCATTCATTGTTTTATAGTACAGTGTTTTACTAATAATCAGCATACCTGTTTCAAAATCAATATCATCCCACTGTAAGGCGGCAGCCTCTCCAATACGCATTCCAGTCATAAATAAAAGCCAGAACGAGATGAAGAGATAGTGCTCGTAGTAGTCACCTTTGTACAGCAGGGATATTACCTTCTGAAACTCCTCCAAAGTCCAGAAGTCGATCTTTACTTTTTTAGATTTGATATTGCCGATCATGCGGGCAGGATTCTTCTTTGCAAGTCCGAGGATAATCGCCCGGTCAAAAGCTAAACATAACATTCCCTGAACAATGCGTACATAGTTTGGACTGAATTGTTTTGCCAACTTGAGCTGCCAGGTCTGTACATTTATCGCTTCTATTTCGGACACTTTCTTCTTGTAGAAATAGGCAAAGTGTTTTTGAATGGTCGAGTAACGATTCTTGTAGGTACTTTCTTTCACCTGAGTTTTGTACCACGGAAGATAGATTTCTTCAATAAACTTTTTGAAGGTAATGTCTTCCTTCTTATCAGCTAATTCTTCCGTTGATGCAAGAATCAATTTGGAATACTCGGCACGGGCTTCTTTTTTTGTTGAGAATCCGCTGCGGTATTTTTGAATCTGTTTTCCGGTTACAGGATGATATCCGAGGTTGGCTCGAAAATAATAAGTGCCGTTTTCTGCTTTTTTAATTGGATCTTTTGCCATGATTTCACTCCTTACTAAAATGCAAAAAGCACGATCATTCTTGCTTATCGGGCAAAGTAATCCCTAATAATTCTTCAACGGCTTCTTTTGGAACCCTGTCTAATTTTCTGGATTGATAATAGGTATGCCCCTTTTCTACCATAAGTTCCTTTGCTTTTTTGATAATATCAGCAGCAAAGGAAGGACCGTAGCCTAATTCAATCAAATCCCTTTTTGTTACAGTTATCATGAATCTCCTTTCCACAGACAGGGAATCAACTTGATACCTGTCTATTATTATATCAAATTTTGAGTAAAAGTTCTCTAATAAAAGCGCTATAAGCTAAAATCCCAAAAGTCTATGTTATTCTTTCAGAAGCCAGTTCCTATGCCCGTTCCGGCCACGTAAAACGGTGTTACTTTGTAACTATTAAGCTGCAGGCGTGCGAAGATGCAAACTATCTGCAGTCACCTATATCAATCTCCCGAAAGATTTCTTTTGTTTTCAAGGTACGGCGAATGGATATATTACCCATTCAATTAAGGAATAGGGGGCTTTTCTTTAAGATTGAAAAATTTTAAGAAAAAATGATAAAAATAAAAGCTGCCTTGATTTGGCAGCCACGGAAATCTATTTGCGTTTTAGAGCCAGACGATTCAGCATGGAAATGAGCGCAAGCATATCCTCGTCATCGAGTTGTTTCATCAGATCAGTTGCTTTGTCAATCAGAGGAAGATTGTGCAGCTCTGAATCGAAGAACTGTTGAGGAGTGACTTCCAGATAGTCACAGATATCCAGAAAGCTCTGCATGGTAGGCAGAGAACGTCCGGAAGTGAGGGACTGGATGTAGCTTTTATTTTTGCCAAGATCCAGACTCATCTGATATTCAGATACATTTTTCTTTAAACGCAGTTCGCTGATGCGTTCTCCAATAAAGTTTTTATCCATACATTTACACCTCTCTTCCACATTTTAAACTATTTACTTACAGCAAATTACGGAATAAAATAGAGATATATTTGAAATATAGTGATTATTCCGTAATATAACCGTAATTTACTAAAATGATACAAAAAAAGAAATTATGGATGATAGAAAATGGATTTTGGGGTATGATGATAGCAAAGGAAGTGGATGTCTGTGCGGATTATAGGAAATGAGCAGGAAATTGAATGGGCGAAGGAAGCACTGCGGAATCAATGTAACGATTGTCCCTACTTGGACTGCTGTAATGAAAAGGCGAAAGAGGAGTCAAAGCAGTGTGGAACGGTTCGGTTTGGCTGCCGGGAGTATCTGAAAGAGAAGATTGAATTCGTAGTAGAAAAATAGATGTAGTATTTTGAACAAATATAAACACCATATATAGTATAAGCCTGAATTGACATGAGGAATATCTTGTGCTAGTATACTGATATAGTTTATTTTATGCACACCCTTTTTGGGGAGTTTCGGGATTCATAAGAATCTCCAAACTTACAGGAAACAGCAGGAGCTGATTCCTGGCATAAGTAGTTTATGTTTGTAGTGAGTGTCACGGTATGCCTTTTTTGGCTGCGTGGCACTTTTGTTTTTTCAGGAAGAAACCAGACTTTTAAGAATGAACAGAGAAAAGACTCTCTTTTCATTCTTTTTTTGTGCTTACATTTAGGTTTCGGCATAGTTGCATGCCACAACCAGCTTCGGCTGTTGATGGATAAATATTATTTTAAGAAAGGTGGAATAAGAACATGAATGAAGCAAGAGTGTATGCAGATGGATTTGAGAGATCCTTTGCAGAAGTAAAAGATCTGCTGGAGTTTCTGGCAGAGAGAGGAAGAAATGCCAAATGGATCAGAAAGCCAACGAATACGTTACGGCTGGCACCACTGGAAAAGGAGGCTCAAAATCTGGATGCGGCAGATGCATCCATGGAAGAAATTTTGGAGGATACAGAGAAGAATACGCAGCTTGTACTGAAAATGAGAGGAGAATCCTATCCGGTACGTGACTGTGCCATCCGCACCATTTTAAGCCGCGCAGGTGTCAATGGAGACGGGCTTCGCAAGCTGGATAAGGCAACATATGCGAAGGTAGTCAATTACTGCCTGCGGGTTGCAAAAGGGGATGCCCTGATTAAGATTGCGGACGGAAAGGTTTCCGCAGTACATGGCGGGGATAAACATGATTATTGCATCCTTGATATGAAAGCCATGTTTGAGACAACCTGCGAATATCTGAATCTGAATTTCAAAGGCAGTGTTTACATGGAGGGCTCTGGTATCTATGACCATTCCATTGTATCTGCCATGTGGAAGCTCGGAGGAAGTCAGGAACTTCTGGATACTTACCGAAAAGCACTGGATGCACACGGAATGGATGAGAAGATCCTGTCACCGGCACTTCGTTTTACCATATCTGACGTGGCAGCGAGCGGTGCAAATCTGTATCCGATGCTTTTGACAGACGGACCAAACGGCGTTATCAGTCTGGGAAGTCCAATCAAGCTGGCTCACGATAAAGGGGCAACGATTCTGGACTTCCGGAAAAATCTGGAGCAGGTATGCGCCCGCTATGTGGATGCGATGAAGAATCTTACTCAGCTTATGGACATTGAGATCCGTAATCCGGTGAACTGCCTGAAGCTGCTGATGAAGGAACTTGGCATTAAACAGAAGATCCGGAATGAGGTGGTGGAGCTATTTGTATCCCAGAACGGGGAAGGTGCCTGTACGGCACATGATCTTTATTATGCCATGAATGAAGCCTCCTTTTTTGCAGCCTGTGAAGGAATGTCCGGACAGGGCATCCTGAAGCTGGAGGAGGATATTACGAAGGCGCTTATAAAAGACTGGAAAAAATATGACGTTTATGGAGCAGTCAAATGTTAGGAGGAATTGGAATGAATAACAAAGCAGAGTATACACCGGAAAAGGTTGTGGATATCAGTAACCTGTCAAGAGAAGACTGGTTGGAATACCGCAAAAAAGGAATCGGCGGCAGTGATGTAGCGGCAATCATGGGGATCTCTCCATTTGCCACTATCCGGGATCTGTTTTACAACAAAACAGGTGTGCAGCCGGTCATTCAGGAGGAAGAGGAAAGCAACTGGGTTGCCAAGGAAGTCGGACACCGGCTGGAAGATCTGGTGGCAGAAATCTTTTCCAAAAAGACCGGACTGGAAGTATTTCCGGTACGTGTCATGTTCCGGCATCCATTATATCCGTTCATGCTTGCAGATGTGGATTTTTTTGTTCGTATGCCGGATGGGACATTTGCGATTCTGGAATGTAAAACCTGCAATTATAATGCGAAAGATAAGTGGGCTGATGAGGGTATTCCAGCTCATTATGTGCTGCAGGTAAGGCATTATCTGTCTGTGATGAATATGCAGAAAGCCTTTATCGCATGCCTGTATGGAAATAACGAGAATGAGTTTGTGTATCGCACCATTGAGCGTGATCTGATTGAGGAAGAAGACATCATTGATCAGGAAACGTATTTCTGGCAGGAACATGTATTGAAAAATGTAGTACCGCCGCATAACGGGAATTCCGATCTGGTTCTGGCAAATATCCGTAATTATGGTGGTTTTGCAGACAAATCTATTCCGGAAATTGTGCTTTCCGGTCTGGAATCAAAAAATCTTGAGAAGTATCTTACCCTTTCGGAGGAAAAGTCACAGTTGGAAAAACGGAAAAAGGAAATCGAAGCAGAACAGCGGGCAATCAGTGTTCCTTTTGTGGAACAGCTGGGGCAGGGCTGCAAGGCAGTGCTGGAGGACGGTACGAACCGTTACCGTATTACCTATAATCCGACCAGACGTACTTCGGTTGGGAAAGACCAGATGGAGAAGCTGAAAAACCAGCATCCGGATATCTATGAGGAATATACAAAAACAACGGAGAGCCGTACTTTCCGAATTAAGAAGGAGGCGGCGTAATGAGAAAACCAAATGAACGGATGCGGATAAAAAGCTGGAGGGATATAAACAATGAGGTGCAGATTTAAACATAAGATTTTCCAGAATGAGGAGAATGGGTATACGATTGCCATATTCACCACACAGGATACGTCTGTCCCCCTGTCAGCCAGAGACAAATATCTGGCATCCCGGAATATCATCGGCTTCTCAGCGATTGGATTCGGTCTTCCGCTTACAGACGAGATTGAGCTTGAGATGGAAGGCAGATGGGAGAGCGGAGAGCATGGAACTCAGTATCAGGTGGAAAATTTCATGGAGGTTGTACCACGGACAAAGGAGGGTATCTTAGGATACCTTTCTTCCGGTGCAATCAAAGGTATCGGTCCCAAGATGGCAGATACTATTTTCCGGAAGTTTGGGCTTCAGACACTGGAAATCATGGAAAACAACCCGCAGGAACTCTTGAAGATCCGTGGAATTTCCGAGAAGAAGCTGGCTGCTATTGTGGAGTCCTATGGAAAAAACCAGGTGTTCCGGGAACTGATGACGTTTCTGGCGCCTTTTAAGGTAACACCCAAAAAAGTGAATATGATTCTGAAGAAATTCGGAAATGAATCGGTGGATATTATCCGGCACCGCCCTTACATGCTGAGTGCAGTCAAAGGCTTCGGGTTTCTGACTGTGGATGCGATCGGAAGACAGTGCTGCTGTGCACTCAATGATCCCATGCGGATATCCGGGTGCATCGGACATATCATGAATCAGGCAATGAAAGAAGGACATCTGTTTAAGCAGCGTCAGGAGGTTATCAGGGAAGCACTGGAAATGCTGAACCGGGATCTGCAGGTCATGGCAGTATCGGAGCAGGATGTCAGTCAGGTGCTTTACCGGCTGGTGCTGCAAAAAAGCATTGTTGTGGAGGAAGAACGGATCTATTCTATCCGGCAGTATGAAGAAGAAACACAGACCGCTTCCATGATAGCCAGACGGCTTTTGGAGAAGCCGGTTTTGCTGTCCATTGAACCGGAGCTGGAAAAGGCACAGAAGACACTGGGGATCACGCTGTCAGAAACACAGAAACAGGCAGTGCGGATGGTGTTTGCACATCCCATCAGTATTATTACCGGAGGTCCCGGAACCGGAAAGACAACGGTTCTCAAGGTGATTCTCTATATCCATCAGGCGTTATGCAGGTCAGAGGTACAGCTTATGGCTCCGACCGGACGTGCGGCAAGACGTATGGTGGAGAGTACCGGCTGTGAAAATGCATCCACGATGCATCTGGCCCTGGGGCTTTTGGGAGATGATACGGATTTTGAACCGGATTTTGAGTACCTGTCTGCCGGATTTCTAAATGTAGATGAGGTGTCCATGGTGGACATGCATCTTGCCTATGAATTTTTCCGGCGGGTTAGCAGACATGCCAGAGTCCTTTTAGTCGGGGATAAGAACCAGCTTCCATCCGTAGGAGCCGGGGATGTGTTCCGGCAACTGATTGCCTGCGGGCTGATTCCGGTCACGGTACTGGATCTGGTTTACCGGCAGGGCGCTTTGAGCAGCATACCTTATAATGCAAAACTGATGCAGGAGAATAAGACTAATCTGAGCTTTGGGGAGGATTTTCAGTTCATTGCCTGTAAAGGAGCAGATGAAGCGGCAGAGATTGTCCGGAGGATTTATCTGGACGAGATTGCAAAAAACGGCATGGATCAGGTACAGATCCTGACTCCGTATCGGAAACGCAGTGCTGCCGGAGTGGATGAATTGAACAAATCTCTGGAGGATTTTGTAAATCCGCCAATCGCAGGGAAGAAGGAACTGCATATCGGCAGTCAGGTGTTCCGGGTTGGCGATAAGATTTTACAGAATAAAAATACCGAGATGGCGAGTAACGGCGATCTGGGCAGGATACTGGACTGTATCACGGATGAGGATGGAAATGCCAGGGCAGTGATCGGATTCCCGGATGGGCGGCAGGTGCAATATGAAGCTGACCAGATGGAAATGATCGAACATGCTAACGCAACAACCATCCATAAGGCACAGGGTTCCGAATGTCCGGTTGTCATCATCCCTTGGGTAAAAGCCTTTTATATGATGCTGAAGCGCAATATTCTCTATACCGGAGTGACCAGAGCGAAAAGCAAGGTTTATCTGGTAGGGGAATGGGCTGCAGTCTGTCAGGCAATCCATACGGATGACAGCGGGACAAGGAACACCATTCTGAGTGAGCGGATCGTACAGTATTACGATCAGTATCAGAGTGAACAGAAACCGGAAATGGAGCAGTTAAAACTTGTTGTTTAAAAATATTTTTCAATTTTTGAAATAAGCGGACTATTACTCTTATATAGGGGAACGTCTGCTTTTCTAAATGAAAGGAGCAGAGAATGAAAGAATTATTGTATAAGAAATCAGAGGCAGTTGCCGCTTTGAACCGTGTGGATGGCTTCCATCCGATGGAACTGGCAAGAAAGATTGGAGAAGAAGGGCAGGAGGAGCAGCTTTATCTGGATGTGAAATACCGGAAGCTATGGTTTCGTCTGGTCAATCCGGCAGGAAAGATCATCAGCCGGATTATCACTTTCACAGAGAACATGGCAGTTGTGGAAGCACGTATCTATCTGGATAAATGTGATCAGGAAGACAATTATGTAGCCAATTCCTTTTCGCAGAAATTCCGGAGCGATGACCCGAAGTTTGGAGACAAATTTCTGGAAATGGCAGAAACAGCAGCCGTAGGAAGGGCATTATCGGATGCCGGATATGGTGTGCAGTTTGCGGATGTGGGAGAGGAAAATGATCCTGCACAGGTAGATGCCGGAATTCCATATCAGAATCCACAGATGCCGGATTCAGGTGCCATGGAAAATGCAGCCATGCCGGATTCGGGTGTCATGCCAAATGCCCCTATGCCAACTTATGGAGAGATGCCAGGTCAGCCGGAATATGCAGGCCAGCAGATGATGAATCAGTTCTATCAGCAGGCACAGGCGGCGGGAAGCACCATTTACCATGGCAGTGGACAAATGCCTGGCTACGGTTCCGCTCCGGCTGCCTCTACGCCGCCAAAGACCGGACAGATGCTGCAGGGAGCATTACAGAATCTGGATACGTCCCTTCCGGTAGAAGAACTGATGAAACACATGAACTATGAAATGGCAGTCGGGACTGTGATTCCGGGAAAGGGAAAATACGGCGGAAAGACCATGGGACAGGTGGCAGTTGAAAGCCCGTCAACGATCCAGTGGTTTGCCGAGCAATATTCCGGACCGAACAATCTGGTTCCGGCGGCAGCAAAGGTAATTTTACAAAAAGCAATGCCGATGGCTGGTTAAGGAAGAACCCCGCAGAGAGCTTTTTTCTGCGGGGGAAAGGAGGAAGAGACCGGGATGTATTATGATATGTCTGGGTTTGATTATGGAATACTGGATGTGGTGCAGGTGCTGCATCTCAGAAAGCGGCGGGGAAACTATTATGACTGCCCGTTTTGTGGAGAGACGCATGGAAAACTGAATATCAATGTGGAAAAGAATGTATTCCGGTGCAACCGCTGTGATGCGTCCGGGGGGATGCTGAAGCTTTATGCGGATTTGCACAATGTTACACTCTCCGAAGCAAATCAGCAGATCCGGGAAGCATTAGGAAAAGGAGAATACCGGACGGATTATATCAAAGCAACGCCGGTACAGGAAGAAAAGGCAACGGCAGAGCTTGCACCCATAGAGGAAATCCACCGGACGTATCAGAGAATGCTGTCCATGCTCACGCTTAACAGGAAGCATCAGGAGGATCTGCAAAGACGAGGATTAAAACCGGAACAGATCGAAGCACAGCGTTACCGGAGTGTCCCGCTGTTTGGAATGAAGAAGCTGGTCAAAAGGCTGGCAGAAGAAGGATATATGGTGAAAGGCGTGCCGGGATTCTACCGGGATACAGACGGAAACTGGACGATTAACTTCAAAGCAGAAAACTCAGGAATCCTGATTCCCATAGTTTCTTTGGACGGGTTCATCCAGGGTTTTCAGATCCGGGTAGATCATGTGACTGACACGAAAAAATATATCTGGCTGTCCAGTGTCAATTATGACCAGGGAGTTTCCTCCGGAAGTCCGGTACATGTGATCGGTGATCTTGCCGCAGAACGTGTCTATCTGACCGAAGGAGCCTTAAAAGGGACCATAGCCCATTATCTGTCCGGCGCTACCTTTGTGTGCGTTGCCGGAGTGAACCAGTACCGGAATCTGAAACCGGTGCTGGAGCGGATGAAAGGATATGGGATGAAACAGCTTTTGGAGGCGTATGACATGGATAAGAAGATGAAAGTAGCCTGCAATAAGCATGACAGTAAGTGTGCGGTCTGTTTTGAGCGTTCCCCTGTTATCTGCCAGCATAAGGCGGAGAAACGGAGGATTATCCAGAACGGCTGCAATAAGGTCTATGAAATCTGCCGGGAGCTTTCCCTGCCGATGAACCGGATGGTCTGGGATATGGACGAGAGCGGGGAGTGGAACGGGAAACACAAGGGGATTGATGACTATTTAGCCGCCATCAAACAGAAGGAAGGAACCGGGGCACAGACTTCGGCTCTTCCGAAAGGAGAACAATCATGAGAAAAAAAGGAAATACGGTTCTTGCAGGACTCATTATCTGCCTGTTGCTTGTTTTTCTCGCAGCGGCAGGAAAACTCTTTGGTGCTTATCTGAAGTATCAGAAAGGGGACGTAAGTTACGAGAAACTGCAGGAATATGTTCAGGAACCAGAGGAAGAAGAATCACCGGAGTCTGAGAAAGAAAAGGAGGAACCTAAGAATAGGTATCTAGAAATTGATTTTGCAGGTTTAAAAGCGGTTAATCCGGATGTCATAGCGTGGATTCAGATTCCGGCACTGGATATTAGTTATCCGGTGGTACAGGGGAAAGATAATGCATATTATCTTCATCACCTTTTTTCGGGAGAATCCAATATCAACGGGAGCATCTTTGTGGACTGCCATAATCAGCCGGACTTTACGGATCAGAATACGATCGTGTACGGGCATAATATGAAAAACGGGAGCATGTTCGGAACTCTGGATAAGTACCAAGACAAAGAGCTATTTGAACAACATCCGGAGTTTTATCTCTATTTGCCGGACAAGATCCTCAAGTATCGTATCTTTTCCTGCTATGCGGGAAGAACCGGAAGTGAGGGATATAGGTATCATTTCCCGGAAGCGGAAGATTTTCAGACGTTTCTGGATACGGTGTCTTCTTATAGGGATTATGATACCGGCACCGAGCTGTCGGCAACGGATCGGATAGTTACGCTGTCTACCTGTGTCAATTCCAGACGGAATTATCGCTATCTGGTACATGGAAAATTAAGCAGTGAGATCATCACAGAGGAATAAAAGAATCGTGCTGGTGTGAGAAGAAATTTCTTATGCCAGCTTTTATTATGGGAGGAAATGTAATGGGAACAGCATTGGTTATGGAACATGCAAACGCACTGGCACAGATGATAGTCAGTGAAAAGGACAAGTTATTTGATGAAAGAGTGGAGGCTCTTGTAAAACTTTATAGAAGGGCGGAATTTTATCTGAAGCAGGGATTTCTGGAGAGCATCGTCTGCGAGTTCCATCGGAAGAAAGTGGAAATGATTATGCAGGCGGAAACAAAAGGAGAGATTACGGAAATACTGAAGTTATCAAAACCGCATTTTGACGGGAAAAAATTTGTCTATACCTCTCCGTATGCTGTGGAAGAGGAAGAGCTTCTCCTTTGGTCTCTGACATCACTGCAAGGTCCACTCCGGGATGAAGGGTATCGAAGATATCGGGAATTATTTGAGAAGTGCCTGCCGGAATTGGTGGAAAAGCTTTCAGCATAGGACAATGACAGAACAAAAGAAAAAAGATACTAAGCATTTTTGAGAATGGTTGGTATCTTTTTTTCTTAGACAAACTGTTATTTGTTACTTAGGAACCGACCGTTAATATCCCCAAGTCATTAATTTCCACGTTCCGCCTTCGCTACGCGCCAACCACCATGACCATGTGTATTCTTCATTAGCGTTCCACGCTCCACCTCCATTTTTAGGTGACCTGAAACTACTATCAAACGAAATACATTGTGTGAAACTCTCTTTATTGTCATTTGCTTCCTCCAATTCATTCATCCAGGCAATATTATCCTCATTATTGCACGCATCATCAGATGTATAAGATAGGCTGTGCAATTCACACCCCTCAAAAGAACTAAATTGTTTCTTTATAACATCAATAGCTTCATCCATGTCATCTTTTGTGTATATAGATGATGTCCCATAATCAATAACTAAATTTTTTGTATTTCCTTTTCCACAACCAGCTAAAGATATAACAAATAAAAGACAAAGAACCATTGCTATCAATCTTTTCATAATCACTACCTCTTCAAATTCATATTTTTTTGCTCTGTCATTCATCCTGAACAACTGGAACTGTTAGTCGTTATCTTTCGTTCTGCGTTCCATTACAAACTGCTCTAAATTTATTCTGTGATTATACTTTATGGATGCATCCTTATCCTTAGAGAGTATAATATCATTCATATCAATTCCATTTAATGCAGCAATCGCAATAGTGTAGTGTACCACATCGGCTAATTCGTTACCTAATTGGGTTTGTAAATCCTCTTGACCAACAGATTTTCTACCTGCCTTTTTATTTAGTACTTCTGCCACTTCACCTATTTCTTCTACGAGTTTCATAAACAGGCTTTGGTCAATCCCACCATTTTTATAATGGTCGAATAAGTATTCTTGCAGTTCCTCTATTGTAATTTTCACAGTATCTTTTCCTCCGCAAATTCATATTTGATAATATGTTCATTATACTGTGTTTTACCAATGATATCAACGATATGGAAGTATACAGGAAGAAAAATTATGGAAATAGTTTTTAAAAAGTTGCACTTTAAGTATCTCCTACGTACAGAATA
Organism: Dorea sp. 210702-DFI.3.125; assembly: GCF_020560945.1. Classification (NCBI taxonomy): domain Bacteria; kingdom Bacillati; phylum Bacillota; class Clostridia; order Lachnospirales; family Lachnospiraceae; genus Dorea; species Dorea sp. 210702-DFI.3.125. The sequence goes on along the minus strand of NZ_JAJCNF010000010.1, from coordinate 73,325 downwards.
AGTATCAAGTACAAAGGAGTGAATGTAGCATGATAAAAAAATTAAGAGTAGCCGTGGATCACGGGAACCGGAACATGAAAACCTGTAATTTTGTATTTACCACAGGACTGACGGAACAGGATAAAAAGCCTGCCAGGGGAGAGAAGTATCTGAAATATCAGGGAAAGTATTATACCCTTAGTGAGAAGCGGATTCCGTACCAGAGAGACAAGACGCAGGACAGCCGGAACCGATTCTGGATTCTGACCTTATTTGCCATTGCAATGGAGCTGGAGCAGAAAAGCCAGATCCAGCCGGAGGATGTCATTCAGGTGGAACTTCCGATTGGGCTTCCGCCGAAGCATTTTGCAGAGCTTTGTGAGAGATATGAACGCTATTTCAAAGGGGACGGGAAGGTGCAGGAACTGTGCTTCAACGATAAAGTCTATCACCTCTGTATACAGAATGTAATGGCGTTTCCGCAGGATTATGCAGCCATGATGACGAGGATGATGGAAATCCGTGAGATTCCGAAAGTCGTAGGGATTGATATTGGCGGATTTACTTCTGATTATCTTCTGATGAGAAGTGGCAGACCGGATATGGATTATTGTGATTCTCTGGAAAAAGGTGTGATTACCATGTATAACGATATCATTTCCAGTATTAACAGTGAATATGACATGCTTCTGGAGGAGGCAGATATCGACAGTATCATCAAGGGAAAAACGCAGTATTATGAGGAAGCTGTTGTACAGGCAGTAGAAACCATGGTTCAGAATTTTGTTACCGATCTTCTGAACAGCATCCGAGAGCGGGGCATTGATACAAAATCTACTTATACGGTGTTTATCGGCGGCGGAGCAGTGCTTCTGGAACGATTTCTGGAGCAGGCAGACCGGTTGGGAAAACATACCTTTATCCGGGATATGAAAGCAAATGCCGATGGATATGATCTTTTGTATCGCATGACACAGGCTGGAGTGTGATTTTATGGGAAAGAAAAATCCGTTTGTATTCACTATTGGTTTTGATAAGTCGGATCCAGGTCACGTGTATGTGACAGAACTTCTGAATACGACAGAGAAAAAAGCAAAACTGATCGTTGCGGCAATTCTGGCATATACGGGAAGAACGGATGAGACAGGTAATGGCAGTATAAGCATGGAACCGGATATGCTCCGGCCAATGATGCAGCAAATCATCCGGGAAGAAGTAAGAAAGGTATTGGAAGGGCAGGACGTTTCTAAGATAAATAGAGAAATGCCCACAGAAGTTGATTTGATGGAAGAAGAACCGCTGCGGATGGATCAGACTATGAGACAGAATGTAGTGGATGCTATCAGTGCATTTCGCAGGGCATAAAAAAGCAGGAGAGATACACATGCTTATGGCAGTGTACTCTCCTGTTCTTTGTATCAGAATGGGAATAGACAGAAAACTCACAGACTATTCACAGATTACTCACAGATTGTCTTTGTATAATGTGTAGATGATGAAGGATACGGGAGAGCCTTAACTTAGGTTCTTGAATCCATCCAGAAGTCCACGCAGTGTAGAAAGGGCAAGCTGTTTCTGCTCCTCCGGGCAGGAATTTAGTTCTGCCATGATTTGCTGCATGGTAGAATCCGGGTTCGTTTTCTGGTTAGAAAATATAGCATCTATGGAAATATGTAAGTAAGTTGCCAAGGCATAAAGTGTTTCCAACTGTGGATTGCCAATATAGTTTTCAATATCAGAGACAGTCCGTAAAGAAATCTTTGCCTGTTCCGCAAGGCTGTTTTGCGAAAGATTGCGGCGGAGACGTTCTTCCCTGACTGCATCTCCCAATAATTTTTTCACCATCTATATCACCTCACTTAATGCATATATTTTATCGTAGATTAACACTATACGAAATGCGTTAAAGTGCGTTATGATAAGCAGGATAACACATGCACAAATAGAGAAACATGGAAGTAAGTACGACAGACATGAATGGACAGCATAAGATAAAAGCCAAAGAGGAACTGAATCTGTTAAAAAAATCTTATCCATACAATGTGTCGGAGAGAAGTTAGAATATGCAGTATATGAGATACTATCATCGCATATCCTACACAATTACATAGAAAGAGAAGTATCGGCTGGACTACGAATAGAGTGGTCCAGCCTTTCTTTTTTTCGAAAAAATGAAGGCAGTGTCACGTTTTGTTGCCGCTCACCGCCATCCTCGGAATTTTTTGGAACGTGATAAAAAATTTCGGAGGATAAAACAAATGAACAAAAAAACATATACAGGATCAAAGATACAAAATCACTTTACAGCATATCTGATACAGTTTGTCCGTGGAAAACGACATGATTATCTGGAGAAGAAAATCCAGATGGCTGATGCAGAAGAACTGTTGGAGGATATTGGACAGATGGAGGCAAGAATTGTAATCGAAGAATTGCTGGAGAACCAAACGAGGGAGCAGCTTTTATTGCAGGAGGCACAGGGGAAATATCCAGAATGGAATAAGATGTCAGATGAAAGACTGATGAAAGCGCTTCATACGCTGCGGGATGAAGAACGGAAGCTGATTTACCAGCATGTGTTTGAAGAACGTACTTTTGAGGAAATGAGCAGGCTAAACGGGTTATCAGAGGAGCGATGCAAGGGTATTTATTATTATGCAATCCGGAAGATCCGCAAGGTGATGGGAGGTGAAAACTAATGAATTTTGAACGATTACTTTTAAAGGCAAAAGAAGGAAATGCAGATGCGGTACTGAAGATTTTAGAGATATATAAGCCGCTTTTAATTAAGAATGCGATTGTGAATGGCAGATTTGATGAAGATCTGTATCAGGAACTGGTAAGTACATTGCTTCAGTGTATCCAGAGATTCCAGATAATTGAGTAAGTTATCTTAAACAAAGGCTGCAATCACTCTCAGGGGAGTAACATCCTCTGGGAGTGATTGTTTTTTGAAGGGTGATATTGCCTCAGTTCGAAGCGGCAGACGGTGTTGATCTATTATGTTGCCTGATGCTTTAATGCTCTTTTGTTGTTGCCAGTTCTTTATGAAGATGTAGAGCCATAAACACAGTAACAATAGCAGAAATTACATCGGCAATCGGTTGTGCATATAGTATTCCATTTATGCCCCAGAATGATGGGAGCAACAGAATGATCGGAACAAAGCAAATACCTTGTCGGCAAGCCCCAAGAACGAATCCGGCGGTGCCTTTTCCAAGTGCAAGAAACAGAGAAGAATACACTGTGTAAAATCCAAATACGAAGAAGGAAAATCCATTTGCCATTAGCGATTTTTGACCTACAGAAATCATCTCTGTATTGCCTTCTGTAAATTGCGAAATAATCTGTGTGGAAAATAGGGCTATTGTCAATCCCACAACTACACAAAATATTGTTGACCATAAGATAGAAGTTTTAATTGCTTCCCTGAGCCGATCAAACTTTTTGGCACCATAGCTAAAGCCGGCAATTGGTTGGAAACCTTTTAAGAAGCCGAACACAACCAGAGTTCCCATTGAAGTGATTCTTGTAACAGCGCCCATTCCGGCGATAACAGCATCTCCATAGATATTAGCTTCCCGGTTTATGAATGCGATAGAAAGGCTTGTAAGAAGCTGGAAAGTCAATGTGGGTATACCGATTTTCAGAATTTCAGTTATGATCTGCTTAGAAGGACAAAATTCCTTAATGGAAAATGTAAAAGCGCTTTTTTTCTGTAATGCATAAATTAAATATACAAGAGTAGAAGCCATTTGAGAAATTGCTGTAGCGATTGCCGCACCAGCAACCCCCATGTCGAGAGTATAGATGAAAATAGGATCTAAACCAATATTCAATACAGCTCCTAATAATAATGCACACATAGTTGTTTTTGCGGCGCCTTCACTTGCAACGATATTGTTCATCGTTACATTAAATACATTGAAAATACATGAAATAACATAGATTCTTCCATAAGAAAGGGCGTATGGCATAATCGTGTCTGTTGCACCTAACATGGTTAAAATAGGTTTCAAAAAAATTGCAGTTCCGATAATAATAACTGCGCCAATACAAACACTGCTGTATAATGCAGTACTGGCGACTTTACTTGCAGCTTCCCTATCTCCTCGCCCTAAAAGTCTTGATAAGTAGGAGGCGGCACCATTGCCAAACATCAGACCTAAACCAACAACTACTTGTCCTAAAGGAAACGCAATGGAAATTGCACCCATTTGACTCTCGCCAAGTCCTCCTATGAAATAAGCATCCACCAAATTGTAGAGAGCGTTAATAAGCATACCAATCATTATCGGTATACCAAGAGCCATTAGTGCTTGGGGAACAGGTGCATTTCCTAATAAATCCATTTTGTTGTTATTCTTGTTCATTTCAAATACTCCTTTCAATTAAGAATATAAATTATAGTAGTATAAATTATAGTATACTACGTGAGAGAATACTACTATAATTTATAGTAGTTGTCAAGCGTGTATCCTGCAATTTCCTTGACAAGAGGTATAAAATCAAATACTATAAATTACAGTATATATAACCGTAAGTATTTTATAGCTTTCGTGGATATAGAAAGTGGGTGAACTATGGCTACAATAGATTTAATTGTGTTAGGAATATTGAAAAAGGAACCGATGGGAGCCTATGATATTCAAAAATTAGTGGAATATCGTAATATATCAAAATGGGTAAAAATCAGTACACCATCCATTTACAAAAAAGCAATTCAGTTGGAGGAAAAAGGCTTCATTAAAGGAGAAATTGTGAAAGAAGGTAAGATGCCTGAAAAAGCAGTTTATTCATTAACAGATGAAGGCGAAAAAGAATTTGTAAAGCTTATGATGGAAACAGCCTCTAAACCCATTCACTTTTTTTTAGATTTTAATGCAGTAATTGTAAATTTGGATAAGTTACCGCCTGAAAGTCAACAATCATGTATTGCCAGTATTGAGGAAAATATTGAAATATTAAAAACTTATCTGGAGGAAAATCTTCGAGAGAAAGAGAATGATCCGGAAATCCCTAAGACTGGTATGGCAGTATTGCAACAGCAGATAGTTTTGGCGGATGCTATTGAAAAATGGATTATTTCTCTAAAAAAAGACTTTTGATGAAGAAGTCACTAGCTGATTTCTTATTAGGTCTGCAGGATTGGGAAGAAACAGGGATGGATGCCGACCTATGTTCCGGCTTTGTAGCCAGAACATAGAAATTTTCTTAGTGGGGAATCTCCCTCAAACCCGGTGCTCCTTATATCCTGCAGATTAAACTTCAAATTTATACCCATATCCAACTACTGTTTTTATGTAATTCTTGTCGCTGGAATACTTTTTTATCTTCTTGCGTATTTGAAAAATAGTGTTTTCCACGGCGTGGAAATAACCATTTGCTTTTTCATGCCAAACTGCTTCATAAATCTGTTGTTTAGTAAAAGCCATCCCTGGATTAGAATATAGCATATAAAGTACATCAAATTCTTTTACAGAAAAGTTAATGTCTTTTCGTACTATTAAGCCGTAGGTCGTAAAGGTCTGCGACTTTAACTTTACCCGGAAAGGAGCTGCCACATATATAGGCAGTGCTGTAATTTTAACAGTAACGGTCACCAATCTATGGGGATGGCTTGTATATCCGGCTGAAATGCTAAAAAATCAGTGGTTCTTATTTATCACTTCACTCTGCCCCGGTAATTATGTGTTTGCCGTTTCTGGCTCTTGCAGCCATTGCGATTCTACTGGTCTATTACCAGACTATTTGCAGGTAAAGCATTGCTCTGGTTTTGAATTTGAGTTTTGGCAGTCTAATAATAGCATTTTAGATTAGCTGTGATAAGGTGAAACAGATTAGGAGGAAAGTAAATTGCATTACAAAGACAAAAACCTACAGATAGATATTCGCTGTCATACTGTTTTTATGAATGATCAAAAGATTGAATTGAGTCTGAAAGAATTTACGGTACTAAAATATCTAACAGAACATCCTGGCTGGGTATTCTCTCACGAGGAGATTTATCGTAATGTCTGGAAGGAAGAACCGATTGACTGTGCTAATGCGGTTATGTGCTGCATTAGCCAGCTTCGTAAAAAGTTAAAAGTAGATTCACGGAACTGGAATTACATCCGCACCGTCCGAGGTGTGGGCTATAAGTTTCAACCACTCTCAGGGGAGTAACATCCTCTGGGAGTTTTTTGTCATATTTGTTGCACTTTTCGGCTCTGGTACGTACAGAAATAGAAAAGAAACATATCCCAAAATGTATACATTTTAGAAGTACGTTCCGGAAAGAGGGATTATATTTCAAAAAGGTTACACACACAGTTTTGAAATATACCAATAAAAGTGTGGATATTTTGGGACATGGAAAGGAGAAATGTGGATGCAGATATATGGATATCACCGTACCAGTACAAAGGAGCAGCATCTTGACCGTGGCATACAGGAAATTGAGCGGTACTGTAACGAGCATGAGATGGCACTTACGAATATTTTTACGGATCAGGAGACAGGGAAGAATTTTAATCGTCCGAGATATACCGTTTTAGTGGAGGATGTCCTGCGGCCGGGAGATATTTTGATTGTTACAGAATTGGACAGACTGGGAAGAAACAAGTATGACACCATGCAACAGATCCAGCGGATTAAGAACATGGGAGTGCGGCTTATGGTTCTGGAACTGCCGACTACGCTTATGGATTTATCTGTGATGGATAATGCGATGGCAAGGATGATGCTGGAAACAATCAATAACATGATGCTGGAGCTTTATGCTTCTATGGCGCAGGCAGAGCTGGAGAAAAAGGAGAAGCGACAGCGGGAAGGGATAGAAGCGAAGAAATTGCGGGGCGAATGGGATGATTATGGAAGACCAAGTGTGATGAAGCAGGAAACTTTTGATGAGAACTTTCAAAGCGTAGTTTCTGGAGAAACGACACCTACACAGCTTCGTAAAAATTTGGGAATGACGCACTCAACTTTTTATCGCTATCGAAAAACTTTTTATGAAAAATACCCGGAACTTTCAAATTCTGCAAATTAAAGTCCTATTACTTATATAGACCAAAGAATTTCAGGAGGAAAGAAATATGAGTGAAAAGAGAATAGGTACTTTAATTTATGATCCATCAATGGGAAGATTTGATATCCGGTTTGGGATTGAATCTTATTATGGAGGTCTTCATTGCGGAGAATGTTTTGATGTGAAGGTAAAGGATGCATGGATTCCGGTTCGGATTGAAATGGATGAAGACTGGTATCTGGTAGGGCTTCCTAAGACGAGTCTCAGTGGACTGACGGTTCGAATGTAGGAGGAGCATATGATGGAAGCTAAAAAGAAATATGAAAAGCCGGCATTCCGATTGGTGACAGATTTGGGGAGTATTTTGGAATGTCTGTATGAGGTATATGGAACGGATGGAACGATGTTGATTGCTGGGAACAAGTTATCGGATACGGTAATCTATCCGTTTATCCGCATGATTAAAAAGAAATGCAAAGCAGTGGATGCGGAAAAGCTGAATCTGATGCTCTGGAAGATTTATATGGTAAGTTCGAGAAAAGAAGAATTTGTGACGGCTGCTAAGAAAGAGCTGCAGCCTTATTTGACCAAGAAAGATGAAAAACAGATTGACACCACATATGACACCACATATACTATAGATAGGAGGCATTAAAGATGTCGAAATGGGATAAACTATTGACAAGAATTTGCTCATTATCGAAAGACCTTCGTTTTGATGAACTAAGAAAAGTATTAGAAAGTTATGGATATGAGATAAATGCTCCGAGAAGTGGGAGCAGCCATTATACATTCCGTAAAGCGGGATGCCAGCCGATAACAATACCGAAACACGAACCAATCAAGAAAATTTATGTTGAAATGGTAAAGCAGATTGTAGAAAGTGAGGCGAAAAACGATGAAGACACTGAATGATTATTTGGCAATGTCCTATCGCATGGAAATTGTGGAAGATAAGGATGAAGGTGGATTTGTGGTTTCTTATCCGGAACTGCCGGGATGCATCACCTGTGGAGAGACGATAGAAAGGGCAGTTGAAAATGCAGCGGATGCAAAAAAAGCATGGTTAGAAGCTGCACTGGAAGAAGGGATTGAGATTCACGAACCGGGAAGCCTGGAAGAGTATTCGGGACAGTTTAAAATAAGGATGCCACGCAGCTTACACCGGGATCTGGCGGAACACTCAAAAAAAGAAGGCATCAGTATGAATCAATACTGTATATATCTTCTTTCAAAGAATGATGCGCTGTTAGTAAAATAAATATACAAGAATATAGATGAAAAGAGCCGTCCGGATGGGCGGCTCGAAGTATTCTTTCTTTGATTAAAAATGATATTGTTCTAGCAGATAGATAGGAAGTGTTTGTACGTTTCCAACGGTTCCGCCTTTGGTATCACCTTTCAGATATAGTAGTTTATTGGCCTTCCCCTGTTCCAATGCCTTCAAGGCAGTAGATGCAGTTCCCTTACCGGCTTTAACTTCAATCAGATAGCGGATGTGAGTTTTCAATGTCTGAGCTACAAAATCAATTTCACCACCTTTATAAGTAGCAAAAGCCGGTGTCTCAAAGATAATTTCTTCCGGGAATTCCTGGCGTTTGGACAAGTTAATGTAAACATAGTTTTCGTTCAATGAGCCATCCATAGTTGATACAGTAGCACCAGTTCTGGAGAGATAATAATATGCAACTCCAAGATCCATGAAGAAGCAGCGGCTTCCCGGTTTGAAATTCAAGATGTCCAGTTCTGTGATTTTGCCACAGAAACCGATGATTCCAGAATGGTAAAGCCAGTTGATAGCACGATAGCAGGTTGCTTTAGAAAGATTACTGGAGTAATTCTTTGTAACGAGCTTTTGCAGTTCTTCACTTATACTGTCCTCATCTAATCCTTTCTTTTCACGAAGCAGAATACGGCAGATGCTTAAAAAGATGTTGGTAAAAACACTAATATCTGTGATGTCATCAAAGTACCGCATAGATTCGTTTAAGAAAATGCGGATGATTCTAACAAGCTCTTTTTGAGCTGCTTCCACGTCTTTTGTGTTAAGGTATGTTTCCACAACCTTTGGATAGCCGCCAATCTGTCTATAGATGTCGTAAACATTCTTTAATTCGTCATATAGTTCCGGTACGGTGTCATCTGCATGATCCAGTGGAAGTGATAGATACTTCTGAAAAAGCTGGTCATCCAATGCTTCCAAAAACTCTTTAAAGGAAAGGGTATAAATACGGATACTGGTAATATCTCCACTGGAGAATTTGAATTCCGGTTCCAGTACACGTCCCAGATAACTTCCAGTTACAATGAAATGCGCTTGAAAATAGCGGGTAAATTCTCGGATACGGTTGAATATCTCTGAGGATTCCTGAATTTCATCAATAATGATGACTGTATCGTTGGTATCTTCAAAATCCGGATCGAAGAGTTTAAAAGCATCGTGAAGCGGCTGCTCCGGTCGTTTTGTACCGGGAGTCCAGTCTGTGGCTTTTTTGTAACATTCCATAAATTGTTTGCCGGACAAATCAAACAGGTTAATGTAGATCTTGTGCCTGAAGTTCTCATCCGCAAATTTATTGATAATATATGTTTTTCCGACCTGTCTGGCACCATTCACTTCCAAGGTGCTGTGGACGGTATCGTTTTTCCAATCCAGAAGCTGATCGTAAACTTTTCTTTTCAGATACATGGGAAATGCTCCTTTCTTTCAACTGTTCCTATTATATCAAAATATGAATGGATAATATAGAGGGTAATTTCTGATAAATGATGAATTGTCTAGTCTGAGCAGTTCTTCACGGGTATTCCGGTTTCTGTCATTACTTTTTCGTACTGAAGAAGCTGTTCCCAGGTCAGCCATTCCGGTTTCTGATCTGTGGGAAAACCATTCCATAATTCTTTCATACGGGCAATATGGTTTTGAACGCTATGATTGCATAGGATAGACGGACTGCGATTTCCGTAGCCCAGATAGTATTCACAGTCAGACTGTAATTTACTTAACATCCGGTACTCGAATTCATAGGAACTTCTTTGATACGGAGCCGGATGAAATGTGTACTCCTGCTGTATGGGATGGGAAGGTTCTCCATCAATATGGTTAAAAGATAAAGAATAAAGATTCGGTTCAGGCTCTTTGCCAAGGTCAATATCCTTCCACAACTTTCCGAATTGGTCCTTATATACCGGACAGGAAAAATCATCCATGCCAGTATACTCAAGCACTAATTTTGTTTTTGCATTTTCATTCATTCTATTAGACCATCCTTTCCTTTATTGCAGACATTGAGGTATATTATTGGGCGCTGTTTCTGCATTCCACTGCAGCTTCGCACGTACATCCATCAGGATGATTCCTAACTGGTTTTCTCCGCAGTTATTGACTTTGCCCCAGAAATAGTCACCCCAGTTGTTTCCTTCAATAAGTGTGGACTCTCCGGTTGCAAGAAGTTTATCCCGGAGTTCCGGGTTCTGCATGAATTTGCACATGCAGATTTCATACATGAGCCGGACTTTCACTTTTTCCCAGTCCGGGCGTAATGTAAGATCTCTGCCGAGTTTCTTTGCATCAGAAGGATTATGCATCCGAAAAATACAGAATTTGCGTTGCTCTCTCGCAGAGAGTGTTTTCTGCGCTTGAAAAGCAGCTTCATTATTTGCATAGGTTTGTCCCATGTAAGAGACCGGTGCCGGATAGAAATTGCTTAGAAAAGCATAATCTCCCCGAAATTCATTGATCTGTGTAGGTATGCGCTTGCTTGTATTTGTTTGATTCATTATAAATTCCTCCTTTGTAAAAGAGGTGCGGCCTTTCAGCCACACCTCAAAATAATTCTCATCTATTGCAGAGATGGTTATGCAATCATCTCCAAAAATTCAGCTTCTGTAAGAATTGGAATACCAAGGCTCTGGGCTTTTGCCAGTTTGCTGCCGGCTTTTTCCCCGCAGATCAGGTAATCGGTTTTCTTTGTTACAGAGCTGCCAGGTTTGGCACCAAGCTCCAGAATCTTATCGTTGATACCGTCTCTGGTAAAATGCTCCAGTTTCCCTGTTGCTACGATGGTACATCCTGTAAATTTGTTTTCTTTTGTCATAATGGTCTCTTCCTTTCTTTGTTCAAATGTGAATTCGTTCTGTAAGTTTTTCCATAAATCAAGATTTGCTTCATCTGCAAACCAGGAATGGATGTTGTGATTTAAGATTTCGCCAAAATCCTCCAACTGAGTGAAGTCGTAATCTCCGACAGCCGCCTGTTCAAATGCAGTTAAATTTCCGGAAAATACGGTGTCCAGAATCCGGCTTTTGGTTCTGCCGATCATAGGAATATCCATGGAAACCAGATAGCGGACAAAGCTGGTCCTCCGGCTGGCGTTGATGGATTCCCACAAGCGGTCGAAAGATTTCTCACCATATCCGTCCAGTGCCACAATATCTTCCCGGTGTTCCTCCAGATGATAGATGTCCTGAAAAGAGTGCAGATAGCCCAGATTCAGGAATTTTTCTAAAGTGGCTTCTGACAGTCCTTCGATGTTCATTGCCTTCTTGCTGGCAAAATGGACAAACCTTCTTGTGATCTGGCTGTCGCACTGCGGATTATCACAATGCAGAGTTTCTACGGTGCGACCGTCGCTGGTCTTACGGCTGTAGGTTCTGGTTTTGGAACCACAGCAAGGGCAGACCGGAGGCGTGATGTCGGTATACCTTCCACGATCCAGATTATCCTCTATATGTGGGATGATCATGTTTCGTTTGGAAACAAGAATCCGGCATCCGGGTACAAGCTCCAGATTTTTGATAAAGGTCAGATTATGAAGGGAAGCTCTGGAAACATCACAGCCGTCAATCTCCACGGTATCGAAGATGCCGACCGGAGCAATCTCTCCGAATCTGGTCGGTGTCCATTCAATTTCACGCAAGAAAGTTTCGTAGGTATCATCCTCAAACTTATAGGCGAGGCCGTCCTTATAGTGGTGTCCGGTTTTTCCGCAGCTTTTGGAGTAGCTGAGACTGTCAAAAATCATGACAATGCCATCGATAGGAAGATGTAAATTTGCTGCTGTGGATACCAATTCCTGAATGAATTTCTCCGCATATTCTTTTGAAAGTCCGGTTCCTGAAATTGAGAAAAACGGGCAGTAACCAAAGCCCAGGTGTGTTAAACCTTCTAATTTGCAGGCTCTGCTGTCCGGGAAGGGAACATCCTCCATTCCTTCTAATACATTGAACGGAAGAAAGCGAACACAACGTCCGATACAGTTCTTCGGATCAAGACTTCGTACTGATCCGGAAGCAAAATTACGTCCGTTTTTATAAGGTTTTCCATTTCCATCACGCAGAGTATCTTTCAGACGTTCAAAATCATTGGTTGGTATAAAAGACTCACCGGTAATGACCAGACGTTCTTTGTGTGGAATGGTAAGCGGTACATTTAAAAATGCCGGGATATTGTGTGTAATATCTTCCCCCACTTCACCATCTCCACGGGTAGAAGCCTGAATCAGTCTGCCATCTTCGTAAATGAGTTTGGTAGTCAAACCGTCCAGTTTCAGCATAAAGAGAACTTCCTGTCCTTTCATGAAATCTAAAAGCTCTGAAATCAGTTTTGTTTTCTCAAGCGAGAGCAGTGGAATCGGATGGGTGACTTTGGCAAGTTCACTGACCGGATAATATCCAACCGTCTGTGTCGGAGAATTTGACAGGATGAAACCAGTCTGTTCCTCCAGTTCCTTCAGTTCGTCAAAGAGTCGGTCATACTCGGCATCAGATACCAGAGGGGCATCCTGATTGTAGTAGGCATGACGGTATTCATTGAGTTGTTTTACAAGATTCTTAATTCTTTTGACTGACATAGAGTCTCCTTTCTTTTGTGGCGTGCCAGTTCCGGAATCATTTGTTTCCGTAATCCTCCTTTCCCTGCGTTCAGGCATAAAAAAAGAGAATGACGCTTATGTTCATTCTCAAAATAGATGCAGTTTCCTGCAAAATAAAAAAAGCCAGAAGTCCCTGCTGCTTGTTGGGCATAGGAAAACTCCTGACTACGTTTCAAACCTAAACTGCGTGTGATAAATCCTTTCCGGATTGACACAAATAATTGATATAAGAACAGTATAACACTAGATGTAGTATATGTCAAATGAAATAGATTCCTCAATGAAGCTTTTGCCTTATGTTGATGACAAATTTGTCGGCTACAGGAATAAAAGCGTTCAGGATTTCAGATTTGCCCTAAGCGAAGGAATTCGTAGCCAGGTATTTTTTGCCACTTTCGTGTAGAAAGTCGAAAACCAGATAAAATCAATCTCTGTCATAAATGCCTCTAAACTGTTTTTACATCGTAGTGGTTATGCAAGTTCTAAATTTAAAAATAATTTTCACGAATAACTAACTTTTCTATATGCTGAATTGTCATAAAATATAGATTATTAAATTTGAAAGCAGATTGAAGGTGATAAACATGAGAAGTTATAAACGGTATACCAGGCGAAAGAGACTTTTGAAGCAAATCGCTGTGGTTGCTTTATCTCCTAATCGGGTATTCACGAAAGAACAGATCTATCAGCATATCTATGAGGAAGCGGAGTCAGAAGTGAATAACCGAATTTACGGTCTGATTAAGAACTTGAGAAAGAAAATAGAAGAAAATCCGGAAACACCGCACCACATAGAAACGATACGTGGTGTTGGTTATCGCTTTCGGGCATAAAAGGAGCCGTCCGGCAATGGGCGGCTCGAAGTGTTTCTCTTGTTGTTTATTTATTGTTTTTTTCGTTGTATACTGATAAAACGAGGTGATAAAAGTGGCATATAGAATTTTGATCGTGGATGATGACATCGAATTATTAAAGATGTTAAAGAACTATTTTGAAATCAAACGATATGATGTAATGATGGCAGAAGATGGCACAGATGCTTTGGAAAAAATCCATAAGAAACCGGATATTATCTTGCTGGACATCAATATGCCTAAAATAGACGGATTAGAAGTATGCAGACGTATCCGGGGCAAAGTAACTTGTCCCATTATCTTCCTGACGGCAAAAGTGGAGGAGCAGGACAGGGTAAACGGGCTTTTATCCGGTGGGGATGACTATATACTGAAGCCGTTTAGTCTGAAAGAACTGGATGCTCGTATTATTGCACATTTGAAGCGTGAGGAGCGTCATAAAGGGAAGTCTGAATACAGATTCCACGGAGACCTCAGTATTGATTATGGAGCAAAGAGGGTTCAGATCGGTGAAAATGATTTGGAGCTTACGAAGCTGGAATATGCAATCATTGAGTTTTTGTCCATGAATCCAGGACAGGTTTTTGACAGGGAGCGGATATACGAAAAGGTGTGTGGTTATGATGCGGAAGGTGACAGCCGTGTTGTTACGGAACTGATCCGGAGAGTGAGAAAGAAACTGGCGGAATATACGCAGACAGAATACATTGAGACAGTATGGGGGATGGGGTATCGATGGAAAAGATAAGAAATTTATCCTTGAAAAAGACAATGGTTTTATATACGATACTCAGCTTGATTGTCACTTTTTTTCTTTCTGTGTCAATTATTGAGATTGCCGGGCAGATACAGAAGGAGGTCTGGTGGAAGTACGTGGATCAGGACGAGTATTATCAGGCAATGAATGACCGCAATGAAAATTTTGAGGTAGTGGTACCGAGACCGAATCAGAGTAAAATGAGCAGAATGGACTGGCATATTTCAGAAACCTGTGATTTCCTTCAGACGTACGGAGTATTGCTTTTTTCTTTTGCCGGATGTGGAATTGCGGTCAGCCTGTTTTACAAAAATAAATTAAAGAGACCGATTCAGGAACTGAAGATGGCATCACAGATGATTGCGGAGGAAGATCTGGATTTTCATATGGCTTATGAGAACGAGGACGAGATGGGGATGCTGTGCAGGGAATTTGAAAGGATGCGTGGGCAGTTGGAAGAAAATAACCGTAGACTTTGGCAGATGATCGAAGATGAGCGGGTACTGCGTGCAGCGATTGCCCATGATATCCGCTCGCCGCTTGCAATCATGCGGGGATATCAGGAAATGCTTTTGGAATTTGTTCCGGAAGATATGCTTGATCAAGAGAAAATGATGGAGATGTTAAGGGGCGGTATGCTTCAGATTGAACGGATGAACCATTTTATTGATAGTATGAGGAAGATGACGAAATTGGAAGAACGGGAATTAAACTGTTCCGTGGTAGATATCCGGCAGTTGATAAACCAGATAGAAGCTCTGGCAGAAGTCGTGGTGGAAAAATCAGAAAAGAATTTTACAGTGACGACAGTGAGAGAATCTGAAATACTGACTGCGGATGAGGAAATCATCATGGAAGTAGCGGATAATCTGTTGGCTAACGCATTCCGCTATGCCAATCAGGAAGTTAGGCTGAAGCTGACAGTGACACCCCAATATCTGAAAATGAGTATCAGGGATGACGGAATTGGATTTCAGGAAAATATCGACAGGGTGACACAGGCGTTTTATCATGAGAATCCACAGGATGACTTAAAGCATTTTGGAATGGGTATGTATATCAGCCGTATCTACTGCGAACGGCATGGTGGGAAACTGCTGATAAAAAATGTAGCAGATGGCGGTGCGGAAGTTGAGGCAGTGTTTAAAAATTATGTATTAGAAGAACAACAGCAGAAATAAATGGCTGTTGTTTTTTTGTTGTGATTTGTAGGCTATGCTGTTTGTAGAAAAAAGAAAGGCGGGATGACTTATGAAAGCAATCATAAAAAGGAATCTGAAAAATTATCTTAAAAATCCGATATTCTGGATCGGTTTGATTGTTGTTTTAATCAGTATGTACCAGACACTTGCACCCTATCTGTCCATTCATTACGTGAAGTCGGATGAAACCTTCAGGAAGGTAAAAATGGCCTCCGATGGGGATGTTATGGAGGGATGTATTCCGGCAACACCGGATAAGGAGAGAGAACTGTGGGAGAAAGAGATTGTAAAGATACTTCAGGACACAGAGAATGGGTTTGGCATGTCGGAAGTAGAGGCGGAGGCAGTGATATCTGAGATGAAACAGATGAAGATTACGGAGGCGTGTCAGTATCTGAAAACGGAATACCACTTTAATGGTGCCAATTATGTGTATGAGGACGTTTCATGGTATCAGGGAAGCCCGGAGGAAGTCAACCGGTATATCAGAGAAAATCTTGAGAAACATCCATTCTCCTATTATTTCGGAAGAAAATTTACAGATTTTGCAAGCCTGCATATGGCATTCTTTGCAACGGTTCTGCTGGCGTTTTTATTTTTCCAGGATATGAGGAAAAATACTTATGAATTGCTGCACACCAAACCGATGACGGCTTTTCAATATATTGCCGGGAAAATAAGCAGTGGATTTCTCATTATGACGGCGGCACTGGTCATTATGAATATCGTATTTATCATTTTGTGTTACGCCACGGCAGTAAAATCAGGATTTGCTATGAACATACTGGATTTTGTTCAGAATTCGATCCTGTATGTCCTGCCGAACATCCTGATGATCTGCTGTGTGTATGCGGTTACAGCGCTGCTGTTTAAGAATCCGCTTCCAGCGGTTCCGGCGCTGGTTCTTTATATCATTTATTCTAATATGCTGACATGGGATAGCAAAGGACAGTGTCATGCAAGACCATTCTCTATTATGGTTCGATTTCCGGGGAATTTTTTTGAAACGGAATTGCCACATCAGGTATATCTCAATCAACTGCTTCTTGTGGCAGCATCCATACTGCTCATGTTTATAGCGGTGTGGATGTGGAAAAGGAGGAGAGTATATTGAAGAAAGAAGTAAAAATATGTATGCCATATTATAAAATTGCATATTCAATCGCTTTTGTTGTGATATTGAGTGCAATCCAGCCTGTTGTATATGCGAATGAAATCGGGCAGGCAGTAGAAAGAGCTGTTTCGCTTCTGGCAGTCGTTTTCTGTGCAGATACTTATCTGGTGGAAGTGCAGAGCAAACGCTCGGAAGTATTCTGCCTTTATAATCTAAAAAAGCAGGCAGGGGTAGTTTATAAAAGACTATTTGTGCAGGTAGCTTATCTGATTGGAATCAGTTTGTTGGCATATGGACTCTTTTATTGGCAGAAACCGGTGAATCTGACAGAAGAATTAGATGGCGGTGCCTTGTTTGGAATTTATTTTATTGCGATTCCCGGAACTGTTTTGTTTTGGAGTGTGCTTTCCGTAACTGTCAGCAATCTGGTTCGAAACAGATGGATTGGTATGGGTGTCGTGCTGCTTTTCTGGTTTTTCTCTATTTCCGGAAAGGCAACTCAGTTTTTGAAAAACTGGGGACCATTTTCCTACGGAACTTGTGATTTCGGTAAGCTGACAGAGTGGAGATGGCTTGGCGGGAAGGTGCTGTGCGTGGTATTTGCGGGGATGATGCTTGCATTTGTTCCTAAGATATTAAAGAAGAGAGGGTAAGATTATGAGTATAAGAATAGACGATTTAACAGTAACATTTAAAAATGGAGTGACAGCGGTAGATCATGTGGATCTGGAAATCCCACATGGGATATTTGGTCTGTTAGGTGAAAATGGTGCAGGAAAAACAACGTTGATGCGGGTGCTTACAACGGTGCTTGCACCCACAAGTGGAAAAGTTCTGTTAGATGGTACGCTATATTGCGAAGCAAATTACGAAAAGATACAGAAAAAGATTGGGTATCTGCCACAGGAAATTGATCTGTATCCGTCTTTGACTGTTCGAGAATGTCTGGAGTATATGGGAGATCTGGCTGGAATTGAGAAAAGAGAAAGCAAGAAAAGGATTGATTACTATCTGGAGAAGACCAGTCTTGCAGACCATCAGAAAAAGAAAATGCGGCAGCTTTCAGGTGGAATGAAGCGAAGAGTTGGATTAGTGCAGGCATTACTCCATGAGCCGGATTTTTTAATTGTGGATGAACCAACAACAGGGCTCGATCCGGAGGAACGCATCCGTATCCGTAATTTACTGGTAGATTTTGCAGAAGAACGCACCGTATTATTTTCAACGCATGTGGTGGAGGATCTGATGGCAACCTGTAATCAGCTTGCGGTTATGAAAAAAGGTAGATTCCTTTATACAGGAACAATGAGGGAATTATTGAATAAGGCAAGAGGGCATGTATGGGAATGCTGTACAGAGGACGAAAGCCTTGCAAGAGAATTAGAAAGAAAATATCATATTTCCAGTAAGCAGTATACGGAGGAAGGAATTAGATTAAGACTGTTAGGGGAGAATATGCCGTCAGAAAGTGGATGTATAGCTTGTGACGTAACTTTGGAAGATGCATATATCTATGTAACCAATCGATAAACATTGTTAATGAGGAGTGAAAGCTAAATGCTAAGAAAAGCAGGTGATGTTATGGGAAAGTGATGATTCTTACCATTTCTGATTCCGAAGAGGGAATCCTGAATAAAATTAAATCAGTTCTAGCCTGCGAAAGTACGTTAGAAGTTATGGAGATTACAAATTCTGAAAAGTTGACATTCCAAGGTTTGGAAATAGACCAGCTTCAGCGGAGCGTAATCAAAGATGGTAAGGTTGTGGAACTTACCAGACATGAATATGACCTGCTTTTTTATCTGGCCTTATCCCCCAATCGGGTATTTACAAAAGAACAGATTTACCAGCATATTTATGAGGATGTGGAGTCAGAAGTGGATAACCGTGTCTATGGGTTAGTCAAGAATCTGAGAAAGAAAATAGAAGAAAATCCGGAAGAACCGCACTACATAGAAACGATACGTGGTGTAGGCTACCGTTTTCGGGCATAAAAAGAGCCGTCCGATTGGGCGGCTCGAAGTATTTAAACAGCAGTTTTCTTCACTGCCTGTTTATAGTTACCGGTAGCATCGTAATCTCCAGAGAGGAGCAGATTCTGGCGAAATTGCTCCAGTTTGATCTTGAAGCGTTTCCCATCCTCAACAGTCGTAAGCATGGTAAGAGCTTCTAGCATTCCCTGAATATATCCGGTTAGCAGGTAATATCTGCAGGGTTCTTCCGATGGTGAGATATTGGACAGGGTTTCTTCCAGATGTTCCTGACGTTCCCTGAGCCATGCATCCCAGACATCCAGTTCCAAATCAGTCATGGTGTTCCTCCTTTAAATCTGATGATAATCGTCTTTGGTGTGGAGGGGAGAAGTTTCATGCACAAGCATTTTTCTGCTCCAGATCCAAATATGGATTTGTAAATTCAAAAATAATAAGTTCATCCGCATCGAACATGAGCTCCAACTCTTTTAGTGTAGCTGCTGGATATCCGCAATCTCTGAATCGTTCTAATACGTCTGTTTCCGTTTCAAATGGTTCACCGTCTTCCAGCTTTTCTCCGATTATTAAGCCACATGGAGTCAATAGGCTTTCTTCATATAAGCGGACACAATATCGGTCAGGGAAAAATAGGTGTGCTTCATCCGTGTTATAATAAATTCGTTCTCCAGGTTCTATGCTTTGCATCACAAAGGGAACATGATATGCAGCGGCTATCGCCTGATATGCTTCATAAAGTGGAGTCCATGCTGTCTCTAAAGAAAGTAGAATATACGTATCATTCCATTCCATGTAGCTGACATTTCCACGAAGAGATATTCCGGTGGAATCTATTTTCTTGTGGGAAAATAAATTGCCAATCCAGCATAAATCAGGATTCTGGTTCAGAATGATGTAGGTTTCCAGGTCCTCCCACAAGTCATATAGTCCTTCCGGATTTCCTTCTGTATAAAAGATCACATCATCACAGCAGATATTTGCCATTACACATCCACCTCCGTTCCAAAAGTTTCACCCATATTCTGGTTGGAAACCGTAAGGTTTACAGGGGATAAGGTGCCAGAGGCAAGCCATTGTTCGATTGCATCAATTACCTGCTCCAGCGTGTCGTTATAAGCCACATTGCAGTCTTCCAGTCGGAGAAACTGCAGGTATGCTTCATGAAGAAGGCTTGGATCATCACGCAGCGTTTCATATGGAAGGTTGCAGAGTCCGATTCTTTCCTCCAGACGTTCCATGGAGCGGCGGATGAAGTCGCAGGAAATAAATTGTTCCCGGTAGATGTTATAAGCAGCTTCAAGCTGGTCATAGGTCAAAATAAATGAGACTTTCTCGCAAGGATTAGATGGTTGTTCTTTCATGGTAAATTCCTCCATTCATACTATGATTGGCTGGTGGTACGGATTCTCTTTGTTCGGGAGTAAGATGTACCAGTAGTTTCCAGCGCAGGTCGATTTCTCGGTGAATCCAGGTATCATTTTCATAAACTTCATGTGTCAAAAAATTGTAAATTGTCGGTTCTTTTTCTATATCATCCAGATCTGCGACCAGACAAGTTGCCTGATTCACATAGGGCCAGAGTGCCTGTTCGACCATATGGCGTAGTTCCAGTATCAGAGGATATATCTGTCCTACATCATAGGTTTTGGACATGCAGGAGCTGATTTTCTTCAGCATCCCGGAAGTTTGTATCATCTGGTTGATGACGGTACATTGTTCCTCCACATCTGCATCCGGATTCAGGACCAGCCGGTGGAGCAGCACAGATTTTGCATAGGCAGAAGCGGTCAGGTTGATGTTTCTGACCAGTTCTTCATACGGCTGCTTATACTGTGTCTTCAGCACTTCCAGAGGCACATGTTCCCGGTTCTTCTTTAAGGTGGAGAGGAGCCCCGAAAGGCAGCTCTCCAGTTCTTCCATTCTTGTCAAGCACACATCGCCTCCAGCTCCATCGGAACACGGGTGTAGCTGAGACGGTAAATACTGTTGCAGGTCTCAAATACCACACCGTTTTCGGATACTTCCAGAATACTCTGCACCGGACTGGTAGCAAAGGTCTGGTTATAACTATAGATCCACGCCCGTTCTCCCAGATGGAGGGGCAGGGACAGGATTCCGGTGAGGACATATTCTTTCTTTTGGGTGGTGTGTAAGGTTATATTTGTATTCTTCATTGATTTCACGCTCCTTTCCTTACTTAATTTTGTTTGCAATTACGGCAGCGACCAGTTTAGCGCATCCCAATTCCATCTCGGATAAATGCTGTCCGGTTCTGGAACAGAGAAGAAGTGCCAGCGGCTCTCTGTCTTCCCTTAAAATCGGGAAAAAAGCACAAACCGGTTGACGGGTGTTGGATACCGGGTAGACAGGGCAGTTCTCAGCAGAGATCAGTTCCTGGCCGTCCGCAACCAATTCGGCGAGTTCTTCTGTAACGGGAGTGCCTTCCGGAAGATAGATGCCCGCAGATACGAGTATGTGAGCCTCACTGCAAATTGCGATACCACAGTGGATGACACTGTAGAGGACGGAAAGATAGGAAGCCATTTCCTCTTTTCCGTTTAAGTGGGTAGGGCATTTGCGTAAAAGCAGCTCCATTCCCACATTTTCCAGTTCCAGTGCATCTCCGTCTGAGAGCTTCATTTGTTTCCGGATTTCTGCAGGGATGACGATACGCCCCTGAGAGTCCATGGTCCGGATGAGTGCAATATTCATAACTAAAGTCTCCTTTCTTAAAAAGAGGAGAAGCAGTAAAGTACCGCTTCTCTTCTGAAAATTTAGGCAGCGTAAGGCGGAGCCTGTGCTGTCTGTTGCATTTGACTGTTCTGCTGGTCTGCCAGCATCCGTTTTCCGTTATTGATCAGTGATGCAGCAATCACCGTTTCCCAGTTGGAAATATAGGAATCCGTCCGCTTCAGAAGCGTGAACAGATCCATGTCGGTAAGCTGGATGGCTGTCGTCTTTTCGGACTGGAAGCTGCGTGGCTGCATGTAGGAACCACCGTTCTTATTCTGTGCTCTGATGCCTTTCCCATTTACAATCTGGATTTTCCATGGGCTTTTCATAGGCTGCCCTTTGGAATCATAGGGATGTCTGGAGATATAAAACATCTGGGCTGTGGAATAACCGTTCTGATCGGGATTGCCGTAGATCTTGCTCTGGCTCCATTCAAATTCCTGAAAACCGGAAGTGATCCGGGTTAAGAGGAACTGGATCTGTTCCGGTGCCAGGTTGAAACGGGTGATGATATTCCGGTCTCCGGTACCGTTGGAATAATCCTGAATGGTGATGCAGATTAAAGAATGTACTTTATGCCCGTTTTCCTGATATTCCCCTTTGGCATGTAGCTGTGCATAGTTGCCGAGTGGTGCGTAGCGGAGCCGGTCATAAAAGGCAATGAGTGCCCGGTCATTCTGGATCTTGCAGATCTGGTCGGTAATCCGGTTTTGATAAGTTTCATTCATGAGTATTCACCTTCCTTTATTTGAGATGCTGTTTGACAAGCTGTGCCATATTCTTTGGAAGCTCTTCCAGTTTCGTGATATCCAGGAATCCGTCCTTGTAAATCCTGCGGATATTTTCCTTATCGTCACCAATGGCAGCCGCAAACAGGATGACATCCCGTTTTTCGTATTCTTTCTTGATGCCCCGCAGATCTGCCTCTGCTTCCGTTCCGCTGTAGCCGTAATCGGCTGGTTGACCGTCAGAAATCAGGATCAGCAGCTTCTGAAGCTCCGGGCGTGTGCACAAATGCTCTGCTACGAAGCGGAGAGCTGCGCCGTCCCGGTTCCCGTTGCGGTCGCACATATCCATCAGCCGGTAACAGTCCTCATTGTCCACAGAATCAAATTCTGCATAGGAGTAAAGAGCAACGCCGCCTGCATCCGTGGAATGCCCGTAAATGGTGATAGGGATACCGAGGCTTTTACAGAAATCATAAAGGACAATGGCAGTCTTTCTTGCATGTGTCATCCGGTCACCCCAACCCATCGAACCACTCTCGTCAATCAGGAGGGCAACAGCCAGACGTTTTTCCTCTCCTGGAAGTCTGGTTCTGGTAAAGATGGTTCCGTCTGTCTTATAGAGAGCATGGGAGTCCAGACGTTTTCCAAACAGGAGATTCTTCTGCTTTCCGCCTTGCTGTTCTTCTTTCAAAAGCGGCAGGATGGTGCTTTGCAGCTTTTTGGAAGCCCGCAGGAGCGGGGGAGCAACTGTCTGGTATTCATTCTTCAGGTAATCGGAAACACTGGTCAGGCGATGGATGGTAACATGGATGCCTGCATGGGCATTGCCGTAATGAATATCATTGGCTGTTTTCTGCAGTTCCTCGGTCAGTTCCGTCTGACAGTCTTCCTGCACCTTTTCTGCAGCCACATCGTTCAAGATCCGGAACAGATCCTCTGCAGCATGCTCATAGCCGCTGCCCTGATACTGACTGACATAAGTGACGCCGGGGTTGTTTTCATCCAGAATGGTATTGGTCTTTGTAAGAGCGATGCGCCCGCCTTCTTCCGAAAGCACCTGTTTGGCTTCCTCTATAGCATCCTCTTTGGTACGTGGACCGGAAGGAGCATTGCCCTCATCATTCCCGCTTCCTTTTGGGGAAGCTGGTTTGATATTCTTTGGAATGGCACCGCTTTTTCCGGTCGGAAGAGGAGCGCCGCTGCTGACTTCATCCCCCAGAAGATCTTCCAGAGCATCGGCAGCGGAATCCTCGCCATGCATTTCCAATTCCTCCCGTGTTTTTTCGATGAGCGGCTGGATATAGTTCCAGGTCAGGGCTAAGAGCGCATTGGAAACCAGCATCCGGTCAGTGCCTTTTTCCGATTCCATTGCCGTATCCAGAAGATCGGTACAATCGGAAATGGTATCCAGATAATCCCCCTGATAGCCGGTGGGATTGTTGATGTTTCCGGTCCGGCAATAGGAAAGGATCAGGTTGGCAATGATGGAAAATGGCTGGTATTCTTTGTCAATTTGTTCCTGTATGGAAGGAATCTGTTCGGACATACGCAGGTTATTGAGTTCAATCCCCTGTCGGAAGGTGCCGTGGAATTCCTCACACATACGGTCTTCAATATGGATGTCTTCCAGAATGTTTTGAAAAGTTGCGGCGCATCGTGCCAGTGTCAGGCATCCGGCTTTGTCCTTTTCTTCTAACACTTCTTTGATCTCCTCCAGTGCTGTCTGATAAGCTGGAAGGGATAGCTCCGGCTCCTTCGGATAGAAGGAACCGTTTTCCAGACTCCTCAGATGAACAGCGTGGGCTGTGAAATCAGAATAGAGTAAGTGCCCCACTTCATGCCCGGTGAGCCCTGTCAGGCTCTGGGAACGTAAGAAACGGGTGGGGAAAGACTGGGTGATCGGGTTCGCTGCGTTGAGATGTACCTTATAATTGTCGGTATATGCAACGCCTGCCTGTTCGGAAATGTCCCAGTCCAGCAGTACCTGCAGTCCATACCGGTAACGTCCGGTAACGGCTCTGGCAAGGGAGGTCTGGTACTTCTGATAGGCAGCGGAGAGGAATAACTCCTCATCCGCAATGGAATCCTCTTTTGCCCGGATTAGTTTCTTTAAATTTCTTTGGCTGTGATTCACGTGATATTCTTCCTTTCTTTTCTTAGATTTTTTGTCAGCAGTTCCTCCATCGTGCAGCCGTAATACACAGCAAGGCGAAGGACGGCATAAGCCATCGGGGAGGAGTTTGCATTTTCATAATTCATAATGGTTTTCGGGGGAAGATTTAAGATTCTGGCAACTGCCTTTTGTGATAACTTCGGTGTTTTGGCTTGCCGGAGATAAGACAGATTATCTGCCAGATGCTTTCGGATCTGGGCTTCTGTGAGTGCTGCTTTTCTCATAGGCGTGTCCTACGCAGCAAGCACAGTATCCAGACAGCTTTCTTCCACTTCCGTACGGTTCTCAGCATCGGCAGAGGCAGAGGCAAGCACCGTGTAACGGGCCGCTTCCCGGATATCCCCGCAGACCATGTAGGACTGCACCCAGGAAATCAGCTCCCTCATGCCACAGCAGCCATCTGTAATGAGATTTTCCCGGCAGTAGACAGCCATGGATTTGACAATGCGTGTCATCAGACGTACCGTTTTTGCATCCTTGCATCCGGTAACAGCCATGGCACGTTCTACCTGTGTATCCTCATCCGGTTCATCCAGATCAATCACAAGGTTCATTCGGGAAATGACAGACTGGTTCATCTGTTTACAGCCTGCATAGTCATTGTTTGTGGTGATTACGATGGTCGTATCCGGATGACGGTGGATGGTTTCTCCGTTTGGAAGATATACGCTGTTACAGCGGTCTAAAAGGGAGTTAAGTCCAACCAGTACACCGGGATTAGCAATGACCGTAGGCTCCTGTATCTCAAGAATATACCCATAGCGGATGGCTTCGACTAGAGGCGTATCCACATACTGGAAGTTCTGTCCGGAGGTGTGTTCCTTATAATAGCTGTGCATTTCATCAAAAATCGTATCGATCAGCTTCTGGTAGGTGTCCTCGGCAGAAATTTCTTCATCATAGTTTCCGGTCAGCTTCTGATAGGCACCGGAGGGATCTAACTGGATTTCCTGAAAAGACGGGTACTGCCGCTGAAGCCGGGTGCGTTTTCCGTCCACATCCGGAAGAATCTGACCTAAAAGGTCGAATACCTCTGTATTTGCGGAACAGGTAATGCAGCGGTAAGGAAGGTGAAGTGCGGAAGCAATGGCTTTGGCTCCTTCGGTCTTTCCGGTACCTGCCGGTCCCCGTAAAAGAAAATTCCGCATCGGCTGTGTGGTATCCGTTGTCAGTTTTGCGTGTTCGCAGATCCGTTTGATTTCCGGAGGGATGATGTACCACTCTGCCAATGTCGGAACAGATACCTCCTCTTCCGGAGACAGCCTTCGGGATGCAGTCAGGATAAATTTCCCAACAAAATCATCTCTGGAAATGGCTGCCTGTGCTTTCTTAAATCCACTTCCTGGACGTAACACCTGAAAGTCTCCATGGAGCACTTCGGTTGGTGCATAGACCCCCTTCTGGATATTTAACGGTTTGATCAGCGACAATACGCCGTTTGCCGGAAGGTCAATCTTAACACCACCGGTCGGGAGACCTGATGCATAGCGGGTTCTCCGGTAAATGTTGTCGCAGAGAACGGCTGCTGTTTCCGCAGCGGCGTCCAGATCGGGATAACCGTTGTCCCGGTGCGCTTTTAATTCCTGATACTTTTCATTACACTCTTCATCTGCCAGAAAAACCGGCATCAGTGCGAACAGCAGAGCCGCACCGGACTGTTTGGAGTCTTTAAATTCGTATTTTTCCGGTGTGCTTTCCACATCCGGCGGAGGAGTATAGCAGCCTCCGTAAAACTTTCCGTTTAGCTGGTTGTAGACAACCACCTGAAGATCACCGGTTTTGCTCGGATATTCCGCCACAACAAAATTGTTGGATTGGGTACCGACCGCCCCAAGCTTTTCCGGCGGGGTACTGCCAACCGGGTTTTCCAGCTCCAGATAAGCAAGGACTGCCCGCAGGGTAGCTGCATGAAGCGTGGATTTTTTCCGTGGCTGAGTACAGTATTTGGATGCAATGTCATCAAAGATTGCATGGTCCGTATAATCCTCAAATGGTTCCGGGAGTTTGCGTTTGAACCCCCAGGTTGCTACGATGTTATTTGCCATGATTCGTTCCTCCTTCTTATGAGATCCAGGACAGTTCCAGTGCCTGCTCGGTCTCTTCTGTGGTCAATTCATCTTCAGTAAAAATCTCCGTCAATTCGCCCCAGTAATCTTTGGGCGGGAAATGTTCCAGCTTTCCCCGGACTTCCGGTTCAGTGCCGTTCAGAATATAGACATCTCCCTGCTCGTTGATAAACAGCTTTTCATAGCCCCTTGCCTGTAAGTCACCGACCAATTCCATCAGTAGCGGTTTCCCAATCAGGGAATACCATGATTTGGGATTAACGGCTGGTCTGGAATCCGGATTTCCTTCTGACGGTTCCTTTTTATGTAAGGATTCAATGGTCATCATCTGAAGCGTCAGACTGCCACGGGCATCCATGAGAATTTCCGCAAAATTATAACTTCCGGTATTCCGTGTGCGAATCCGTAATGGTTCCCCATCCAGTATCTGGGAGAGCGGTGGTTCTTTCACAAAATCCCATGTGGCATCCGGGAAGGCTTCCTTGAGCTTTCCGGTAATCTGGAATTTGATCTGTCTCCAGAGAATGGTTTCCAGATCAGGTGTTCCTTCCAGATGACGAGTTCTTTCTGGGCGTTTTCGTAGCTTATGCTCCCTGTTTTTCAGGCGTTCCGTGAAAAGCGGGAGAAGATAACTGAACAGCGTGACTCCGATACCGATCAGGGCAATGCCTGCAATCAGAAGCCGGTTGGCATCCTGTGGTACGAAAAGTGCTGCAAGAAACAGTACAAGCACGACAAACTGTAAGAATTTTTTTCGATTTGATTTTTTCATGAGCTGATTCCTTTCTGATTCATGATTCTTAGACAAGCCCGGAAGCTGGATGGGAAATCGCCGCTTCCGGACATGAAAAAGAGGAACTGCATCATCACAAAGATGATAAATGCAATTCCTCAACATAGGGTTCCTTGAGAGTTAATAGGGCAACTGGGATGCCATCTGTTCCGGCACATTTTGAAAGCCGTCAGTTGGCTGACTGCCCGGCATACCTCCGTAATTTGGCATTCCGGTATAACTGCCCTGCGGCGGGTAGCTGCTCTGTGGCTGACCGGTTCCGTTTGGCGGAGCCTGATACTGTCCGCCATTTGCAGGAGGCGTGTAGGCACCGTTAGCAGGAGCCATTCCCTGCTGTGGATAGCCGCCAGGCATTGCCTGATTCTGGTAGCTGCCATTGGGATTTCCCTGCATTGGGTAGCTGCCATTGCCGGCTGCACCGGGCGTTGCCGCACCACCATTCGGCTGGCTGTTCTGGTTTGCACCCGGATGTCCGGTATTGCTGTCAGAACGGTTGGATGGTACAAAGTGCCAGTCCTTGACATTGATCCTCGGACCGGCATTTGCCTGCCCCGCATTCTTTCCTTTCTGATAAATGAACGGATGAAGCTCCAGATCACCATAGATCATCAGCCCGGTTCCTTTCTTTACGCCTGCTTTTGCTAAGCGTTCTGCAAGGAACTTGTTAAAATAGCACTGATAGTAAATGGTTTCTTCCTTTCCATCCTGGCCTCGCTGTGAAACTGCAATGTCCAGAGAAACATATTCCGTACCGGAATTTTTTCCTTGCTGCATCTCAGGATCTCTTGTGGCCCTCCCTAAAATTGTTAAAATTGCTGACATAAAAATTCTCCTTTCTGCCTCTTTGGGCGTTAAAATAGATTAAAATAAAAAAAGTGCCATTATAGCACCGTATAAAACGGCAGTATAATGACACGATTTTCCAAACTTAAACTGCATATGCTTCTGGATGAATGGTCCAGACTCCCATGACGGGACAGCACAAAAACTTAAATACAAGATTATATTAACACAAGATATAGCATATGTCAAAAGAATTAGAACTATATATAGCATATGTAGACGAGGTGGAAGGATAATATCAAAAGAATTTTGGACATAGTTATAAAAGTGCAATATAATATTGTTTAAATCGGAAAATGGAAGGATGAGAAAAATGGAGCAGAAAAACAGAATTCTGATTGTAGAAGACGATACGGATATCAATAATCTTTTATATACGGCATTACAGAAAGCAGGGTATGAGACGGTACAGGCTTTTTCCGGGACGGAAGCGAGGATGCTGTTCCAGATGGATAAGGCGGGCTTTTCTTTGATTCTATTGGATCTGATGCTTCCGGGAATTTCAGGAGAAGAGGTGCTTGCCCAGATTCGGAAACAGGGCAATACGCCGGTTATTGTCCTGACAGCCAAAGACGGATTGGATGAAAAAATCGGGCTTCTTACCAGTGGGGCAGATGATTACATTACAAAACCGTTTGAGATACAGGAGGTGCTTGCCCGGATTCAGGTTCAGCTCCGCCATATGCAGCAGGAGCCGGAACATAAAAGCGTGTCATATAAAAACCTGGAACTGGACCGTGAGCGCTTTGAAGTCCGGATTGCCGGAGTGCTGCTTCCCAAAATTACAAAGCAGGAATTTGCAATTCTGGAGCTTTTACTGGAGCATCCGAAACAGGTCTTCAGCAAAGAAGAGATTTTTGAATATGCGTGGGATGAACACTATATGGGAGAGACAAAGACACTGGATGTACATATCAGCAATATCCGGAAAAAGATAAAAGCAGTAACGCAGGAGGAATATATTGATACCGTATGGGGAATCGGCTACCGTCTGCATTCTTAATCTTTACTCTTTTTTTACTATTTATTTGCGTTTGATTAGGATTTATCCGATATGATAACAGCAGATAAGAAAAGGAGATGAAAGCATTGAGTGAATTGTTATTAAGTACAAATGGATTGACGAAGCAGTATGGTCATCATAAGGCAGTGGATAAAGTAAACCTTCACATAAAAAAGGGTGCTATCTATGGATTTATCGGACGGAACGGTGCGGGAAAGACGACTTGCCTGAAGATGATCAGTGGACTTGCAAGACCGACAGCCGGAGAGATTGAGATGTTCGGGTGTAAAGGAAAAGAACTGGAGAGGATTCGTTCTCGTGTGGGGTGTCTGATTGAAGCACCGGGGCTGTATGGCAACATGAATGCATATACAAACCTGAAAATAAAATGTGAATTGTTTGGTATTCGGAAAAAGGGATACATCGAAGATATCTTAGAGACGGTCGGACTGGAAGGTGTCGGAAAGAAAAAAACGAAACATTTTTCCCTTGGAATGAAGCAGCGTCTCGGAATCGGGCTGGCACTGGTCGGGGAGCCGGATCTCCTGGTCCTTGATGAACCGATCAATGGGCTTGATCCCCAGGGAATTGCAGAGGTGCGTGATACCATACAGAGACTGCGAGATGAACGGAATATGACGATTTTGATATCCAGTCATATTTTAGAGGAATTATCTAAGATTGCAACGGATTATGGAATTATCCATAATGGAAGTCTTCTGCAGGAGCTGACAAGCGAAGAACTGATGAAACGCTGCAGTGAACGGATTGAAATAGAGTTAATCCATCCGGAGCAGGCAGTCCCGATTCTGGACAGAATGGGATTTACCAACTATCAGGTTACAGATAAGAGCCATATCCATATATTTGAACGATTGAATGAAAGCGCCAATGTCAATATGGAACTGGCAAAAGCAGGAATTTTGGTCAATGGAATTTCCATTACCAGTGAAGAACTGGAAACCTATTTCTTGAATCTGACAGGAGGGAATCAAAATGCTTAATATGATAAAAATGGATCTGTACCGGATGGTCCGGACAAAAAGTATGTATGTGGTATGGATTGTGATGGCGGCAGCTATATTCTTCTCCACATCCATGTCGAAACTGGATATTGATACGATGAACAAGGAAGCGGAACAACAGCAGACAGAAAACATTGCAGAAACAGTGAAACCAGAAACCATCAATATGGGAATGTCCGTATTCCTGCCGACACAGCCGGGAGAAAAAGTAACGGTCTTTGATCAGGTATATGCAAACCTGCAGGCGAAGTTTGTGGCGTTGTTTCTGGTGATTTTTACAGTGCTGTTTTCCAGTGCAGATATAGGAAGCGGTTATATTAAAAATATCGGCGGGCAGGTAAGGAGCCGGAGAAACCTGATCTTTTCCAAAGCTTCCGTGTTGTTTGTGTATACGACTGTTACCATGCTGCTTTATTTCATCATTCAGATTATTGCACAGCAGATGTACTTCGGATATCTGGAGTGGGGGAATGGAAGCGAGTTGCTGAGATACTTTGGTATTCAGATTTTGCTTCATTATGCACTGGTACTAATCAGTATGGCGATTGCGGTGGTTTTGAACAGCAACGTGTTCAGCATGACGATTGTTATCTGCCTGTGCATGAATACCATGATTGTCTTATACGGAGTGATCAATCATTTGATCCAGAAGGCAGGTGTGGAGAATTTCCAGATTTTGAAATATACAGTGACAGGAAAGATTGCACTTTTATCCATGTCACCGACCAATAAGGAATGCCTGACGGCAGTTGTGATTGCGGCGGCGTTCGGAATCGTGGTTACATTACTGACAGCATGGGTATTCAGAAAGAGAGATATCTAAATGATAAAACTAGGGTTCGTGCTATTGATAGCAGTGATACTGGTACAAGGAATGTTATTTTGGAAATACCAGCGGCAGGTGAAAGACATCTGCCGCCAGTTGTCGTTTCTGATGAAGCACGACAGCAACATGCTGATTACCAGAGAAATGGATTTTGGAGGCATTGGTGAGTTGGCAGATGTTTTAAACGAATGGCTGGAACTGAAGCGAAGGGAAAAGAAGGAATACTTGAAGAAAGAGGAGATGATTTCGGATACATATACAAATCTCTCACATGATATCCGTACTCCTTTGACATCCCTTGACGGATATTTTCAGTTAATGGAAACCTGTGAAGACCAGGAAGAGCAGAGACGGTATATGAAGATCATACAGGAGAGAATCGGCAGCCTGAAAGAAATGCTGGAAGAATTATTTACTTTTACAAAACTTAAAAACGATTCTTTTCATCTGGAAATGTCATCCTGCTGTATCAACAAGATTTTGAAAGATACCATATTTTCCTACTACGATGAATGGACGGGCAGAGGAATTGAACCGGAGATACAGATTACAGATAAACTGCTGTTTATGAACGGAAATGAACAGGGAATCCAGAGAATTTTTCAGAATATCATAAAAAACGGACTGGATCACGGGGAGAAGAAAATCAGTATTTCACTGGAAGAAGTTGAAAACAACATCCGGATACAGATAAAAAATCAAGTATGTCATGTGGAAAAAATAAATGTAGATCAGGTGTTTGAACGGTTTTATAAAGCGGATGAAGCACGCAGTAAGACTTCCAGCGGTCTCGGCTTATCAATTGCGAAAGAGCTGGTACTTCGTATGGATGGGAAAATCAGCGCCCGGATAGAAGGGAATGAGTTCTGTGTGGAGATTGTGTTTCCAAAATAAAAGGAAAAATTTATATTAAAGCAAGTGAAAATGGGGAATGACTTTATATAGGTTTCATGGTAGAATTACAGTAGAAAGAGAAGAGTCACTCAGTCATTTGTTGTATGAAAGGATGAGTATAATGTATAAAGTAGAACTTAAATTTGATACAAGCAAGCTCGCTCCGGAAACGGTAAATCAGATGTGTGAACAGGCAGATCAGATTTTTGAGCAGGAGGATTTAAGCTGTGCAGTCAAAGCCCTTGGAAGCAGGATTTATCTTGACCGGGGACGCAAGCAGGACTATGGAAGATTCTGGGCAGCAATCTTTCAGTTGAAAAACTCCGTAGGAATTGCAGAGAATTTGTTAGAGTGTTTCTGGTATAACGGAACAGAAAAGGAGAACCTGATTACAGACTTTATAAGGAACTAACAGATGGACAGCTTACAGAGGAAAGGCATCAATTTTGACCTGAATACACAAGCACTAAAGGAATATTATCCGAAAGGTGACTGGCATAATGCATATGCGGATGTAAGGGACTTTTTTGAAGCAAACGGATTTGAGCATATTCAGGGATCGGGATATCATTCGGTGGAAGCAATGTCAGAAGCAAAAGCCATGGCAGTTATTTATCAGATGACAAAAGAATTTCCATGGCTCAATTATTGTGTGAATGTGTGTACCATATCAGATGTACCGGAACTGTTTGATATCTCGCATGTATTTGCCAGAGAAGCGGAACGGTTGGAAAAGAAAAATGCATGATTTGACAAATTATTTCCAATATGTTATATTCATCTCAAGCAAAAAAGGGAGTAGCTGAACGCCTTGAAAGAGGTGGTTTTGTAACCGACAACCGGTATCGAGAGATACCCGTAGCAAATGAGATAGCAAGACTTTTATTGTGGCAGAGGTCATGATAGGAGTCTTTTTTTATTATGAAATATAGAAAATCTGCCGCAATAGTCTGCTAAAAAGAAAGAGAGGATAAACGATGAGTAACGAAATGATGAAACGGGAAATGCAGGAAGCAGTACAGGCAGGGGAGCGGGCGCTTCAGAGCCTTTACGCAGCAAGGGATAAGTTGGGAAGTGCGAGAAACTGGGGCATTTTTGATATGCTTGGAGGAGGCTTTATCAGTGACTTTGTGAAGCATTCTAAAATGAATGACGCAGCTGCGTTGATGGAACAGGCGAAAAGCGATATTCAGCGTTTTCAGAGAGAATTAAGAGATGTGCAGGTTTCCTTGGATCTGCGCATGGAAATCGGCAGCTTCCTTTCCTTTGCGGATTTCTTTCTGGACGGGCTGGTGGCAGATTATATGGTGCAGAGCAAGATTGCAGATGCAAGAGAACAGGTGGATGATGCCATCAACCGGATAGAAAAGATACTTGCTGATGTGAAAAATCGGATGAATGGGGAGGTGTAGCATATGGGATGCCTGGGAAATGTGTTGTGGTTTGTGTTTGGCGGCGCAGTCAGTGGGCTGAGCTGGTGTCTGGCAGGTTGTCTCTGGTGTATTACCGTTGTGGGGATTCCGGTGGGGATGCAGTGTTTTAAATTTGCGGCGCTTAGTTTTTTCCCCTTTGGAAAAGAGGTGCAGTATGGTGGCGGAGCTGGTTCGTTCCTTTTGAATATCATCTGGCTGATTGTATCCGGTCTGCCTCTTGCACTGGAGCATCTGGCGTTGGGTACAGCTTTATGTGTGACGATTATCGGAATCCCGTTTGGTTTACAGCAGTTTAAACTGGCGAAACTGGCATTGATGCCGTTTGGTGCGGAGGTGTATTAAGATGCGATTATTTGATAAAAGGACACCGCTTCAGAAGGAGTGGGAAAAGCTGGAAGTACAGGAGCAGAGATTCCTTCAGAAGCGTTCAGAGAAAAGGGAGAGCATTCTGAATCAGAAACTGGAGGAAAAGATACCGCCGAAACTTCAGAAAACATTGGATACCGCTTTTGCGAAGGCATTTGCTCTGATTTTCGAGAAAGGAACCGGGGTTATTGAAAAGACGTATCAGCGGACAAAACTGGAGCAGGATTATCAGGTGCGGCAGTATATGGCGGATGTAAAGCAGAATTCCAAATCCCTCCGCTCTTTTTCTAAAAAGGCAAGAG
Organism: Dorea sp. 210702-DFI.3.125; assembly: GCF_020560945.1. NCBI lineage: Bacteria > Bacillati > Bacillota > Clostridia > Lachnospirales > Lachnospiraceae > Dorea > Dorea sp. 210702-DFI.3.125. The sequence goes on along the minus strand of NZ_JAJCNF010000010.1, from coordinate 39,361 downwards.
ATACGGGAACAAAGAATTTACTGCTATCCGGTGTGTCTGGAATCGGGATGGGCGTATTGGGAATCGGTCTGCCGGATATTCCGGTATTTACAGGGATGATTTTAAAGAATATTTATGAGACTGCTCTGCAGTATGGATACAGCTATGAAAGCAGGGAAGAAAAATATTTTATCTTATTATTGATCCGGGGAGCAGTATCCTATGGGGATACACTTTGTGAGATTGACGGGAAAGTAAATGAATTTATCAGAAACGGAATACTGCCGGAAGAGTATCAGGATAAGGAGCAGATCGAACAAACGGCGGGAGCTTTGTCAAAAGAGCTTCTGTATATGAAGTTCTTACAGGGAATTCCGGTGGTTGGTGCTGTAGGCGGAGCTTATGATGCAGTCTACATGAAACGGATCACAGAGTATGCAGAGCTGAAATACCGGCACAGGTATCTGGCGGGGCGGAAAAAGGCAGAGAATGGACAATTATGTAAAAGGTGTAAAAGTTATAGAGATATATGATGCCGCAAATAAGGAATTGCTGGTAAAGTATGATGATAAGCATAATATAGACAAGGTTATTTCTGCTTTAAATATAAAATCATGGAAAGAGACAGAAAAAAGCATAGGTATGAACCCTAAATATACCATAAAATTTTATTGCGATACTACGAACCAAGATGAAGAAAAAGATATAAAAGAAATTACCCTTTATGAAAATGGGGAATATGCTACGATTTTTATTACTTCTCCTGGCGGAGTAAAACAAAACTATAAAACGAGCATTGATATTTCTGAATTGGTTATCTAATAATATTTGTGTAATGAGAATGAAAATCTAATTCTTTCAAGTTTAACTAAGACATTCCCGGAGCAAATGCTCATGGCATTGAAGCGGATACAAACACTATTGTTTGATAGAAATAAGAGAGGTTATTTATAATAAAATGAGCCGCCAGAACTGTAGGGGTGATGCAGTACGGGCGGCTCATTTTCTATCTAAACGGATGTATCCGGAAGTTCCGGCAGTTGATCGGTGAGTTCTTCATATCCGAGAATATCTCCGGCACATGGCATCGATTGCCCTGTTCCCTGCTGTGGTTTCCGGAAGTACAGCCGATACCGATGTCCCTCTAGGAGTTTGATATTCTTTTCCAGTGAGAAGGCGTATTCCTTTCCGTTATCACTGGCAAACCAATATTGCTGGTTTTTCCCGAAGAGTGTCTGTTCCCGTTTCGTGCAGCTTACGTCCAGTGACAGATAAGCATGTGTATGGATCAGGTGGTAGAAACTGAGTGCACGCAAGATGCTGCAGATTCCGATGAGGAGGCTCATGAGGATAAAGAGCCGGTCATGGGTGGCGATCCCGAAGATGCACCCAAAAAGTACACAGAAAAAGCCGATTGCACTGATGGCAACCAGCTTTGTGAAAAATGGTTTTGGCATAAGGTTCCTTCCTTTAACATGTATGAAATGTGATTTGTTTATTCAGGTACAAATTAGCAATAGCCTGCAGCACTGGATACTGGGTATGGTGAATCTGGACATCATCCACAAGTGTTTGGTAAGTTGTCTCCGGTTCTGTGTATAACTCATCCATAATATCCGATTCGTTGTGGATTACTTTTTCCTGCTCCATACTTGTGACAAGCTCAGCGGTCGTGAGGGATACCTTATCAGCCAGCTTCAGAATGGTATCTTCCATCGGTGAAGAGGGTTTCTTCTTTAAATATCTGCCAAACTCTTTTGCACCAATAGTTCCTTCCAGATAAAGCTGAACGCAGCCAAAGAGCCGGATGGGAAAGGTATCCTTCAAGTGAATAATGGTCAGACTGCCGAGAAGGCGATATAAGGCATCCACCCCTGTCAGTCCAATTCCGCTTACAACCAGACCGCGTAAGGAAAGTCGGTTCAGATAGTGTTGGAAGGATAAGCCTTTCGGACCTTCTTTCTGTATCTGGCGCAGGGTATAGGCATCCTGGAGTTCATGGAGCGTCAGAATCTGGAAGGCAAGACAGCTCCAGAGCAGCAGCTCGTCATCCGATAGTCCATATTCTTGTCCATCGTTGATTACAAGAGGAATGGATTTTCCGCCTGTCGTTTTTTGAAATTTTAAGGTTCCGACAGCAGTATAAAGTGTCAGCATAAAAGTTCCCTCCTTCAAGGTTAAGTCAGAAGTGCATAGAGTGCATCATCCTGCTGTAATAGTTTCCGTGCTTTGCTCTGCCATGCCCGTACACGATTGGCTGGTACTTGGTAGTGTTTTGCCAAGTCAAAGCTGGTATATCCCTGCTGTTGCAGATAGAGGGCTACAATTCCCTTCTGAATAGTTGAGGACTGTCCGGTGCCAAGCTGGGTTAAATGCTCAAGAAGCAAGGTCTGGTTTGTGTCCTTTTCCGGGTGAGTTGTTTGTGTATCCTCGTAGGAAAACAAATCACGATAATGGAGATGTTCATCTTCAGATGATGCTTCGTCCAGAGAACAGAGCATGGAGCGGTCACGGGCAATTTTCCGCCAGTAGTCAAAGATGGCATGACGGATGATAGTTTTGGCATAAGGCTGGAATGATCTTCCTTCCTCAAATCCGACAGCCGACCGGCACAAAGCCAGATATCCAATCTGACATAATTCCTGTTGTTCTTCCTCAGTTACATAGGCAGCGGTGCGGGTCATGGAACGAATCATGATCGGAACCAGATCCATGGATTTTTCCACCAGTTGTTTTTGCTTTTTATTTAGTGGTAAGGTCATCATCAATCACCGCCTTTCAGCTGGCTGCCCGGAGGCGGAAGGGAATATGGTTGTTCTTTAAAACATCTGCGGATTCCCGAATGAGCTGGTCGCACATATAGTTGCTGAACTGTCCGATGTGAGCCTGCTTATCTGTCAGACAGAACTTATCTGCCACCCAGCGATATGCTTCCGGTTTGGAAAGGATGCCCTGTTGCCAGATCTGATCGAAAATTCGATGTGCCTGAATCCGCTTTTGACGAAGCTCCCGGTTGGCGAGCGTTCCTTTTGGTATCTTGGTTCCCGGATGTACCCCGACATAGGAATTGCAGGATGGATAGTGGGAGCAGACATAAACCTGTCCGCCATGAGAATGCGTTCCATATACAAAGGATGCATCTCTTAATATTGCTGTTCCGCCGCAGTAAGGGCAGCGGATGATTTTTGGTTTCTTCATCTGTTTTCACCTCGCTTGTACATACACGATACGTAACGTGTACGTGAATAACCAGTACGTACTGTATACTTATATTGTAAGTAAGCAGGTGATGAATTCCCATAGGACGCAAGCGGATACTGATCCCAGATTCGGACTAAATGGCACGAATCCCCATTTTTCAGATGCCGGGATAGAAAATTGCTCGGATGAGCGGGAATAAGCCGCTGTCTGTGAAACGTGGATAATTAACCGGTGTAAAGATGAACTTCTCACAGAAAATCCGTAGCAGGAATAAGCTGATCAGTACCAGACAGAGCAGGTAAGTGTTCCTGCGCCTTCTGGTCCATGGCTTTTTCGGACGGAATTTCACATACAGGACAAAAATCATGGGAATAAATATCAGGTTCGTAAAGACCTGATCGATACATTGGATGATTGAAATTACGTTTAACATAGGCAGTGCCTCCTTTCTTTACATATCCTGTACGTATAAGAGCCTGAAAGTGCAACTTTTTGTTACCAGTCATATTGCTGGTTCTCCTGAAGCCGGAGCAGTGCCGGAATGGGACATGGCTTTAAAGGCAGCTTCTGAGCGGCCAGATAGGGCAGATAAAGCTCTGTAAAAGCAGCAATGCTCATGCTTCCGGTACATTCGGTTGGCTCCGGTATCCGGGGAAACAAAAGCGCTGCATCTGAAAGAGGGAGGATGCAGGGGCTTCCCGTTTCATCCGGATGGAATAAAAAGCCAGAGTTCTCACAGCTTTCCTGTGCGTTACAAGTGCGGCACCAGACGTAGATACAGGAGTGCCAGTTCCCTTCACAGAGGTTCAGAAAATGACGGATGTGCTTGGCATCTGTCTTGCAGTGGGGGTGTTTCATATTCATCACCTACTAAAGAAGCAGGCAGTTCCATGTGGGAGCTGCCTGCAGGAGTCTTCGTTATGAGTTACTGATGTTTCTTTTTGCGTTTGAAGTAAACGATGCCCAGGACACTTGCACCTGCAAGTGCAGCTATGGCGATTCCGGCATACAGGAGAAGCGGCGTCTCATCGCCGGTCTTTACAGGCGGAGCTACCGGAGGCGTCTCCGGTTCTTTCGAAAGCTCCGTCATGTGTACGGTCTGACCTTCATCCTTCAGATCCTCATGGGAAGCAATCTCATGCTCGGTTTTTCCGTCTGTATAGTAGAGCTTTTCAAAGACAACCACATCCTGTCCGGCAAGAGCAGAAGCGTCGAAGGTAAAGGTAACTTCCACAGAGCCGCCAGCTTTTTCTGCTTTAAATTCTGCCTGAGCGGTAACTGGTTTTCCGTCTTTTAACAAAGCCTCTCCGGTTTCCTTATTCATCAGGGTTCCGATGACTTTGTACTCAGATCCAGGCATCAGACCATGATAAGTGACCGTATCTACGATAGTCGCTTCCTTGGAAGCAGAGACATCCTGATCCCCGTCACTGCCGTCTTTGGCTGTGGTTTTGATTTCCGGGAAGTAGATGGTCTGGTTGGCATCTTTGATGTCCGCATGTACCGCTACTTCGTGATCTTCAAAAGTCATTGTTTCAAATGCCACGAGCGTTTTTCCGGAAAGTGCAGAGGCATCAAAGGTAAAGGAAAGCTCTACGCTGCCGTTAGCTTCTTCCGGAGTGAAACTTGTTTCTGCAGTCACAGCTTTGCCATCCACATCGAAAGGTTTTTCGGTTTCCGCATCCATGAGTGTTCCTGTCAGCTTGTACTCTTTGCCTGGGATCAGGTTTTTGTATTCCACAAGGTCTGTAAGCGTCAGTTCTTTTTCCGGTTTTGCATAGTGTGTGCCGGAAGCAGCATCTGTTGCAGTGGTTTTGATTTCCGGGAAGTAAATAGTCTGTCCTTCATCCGCAATGTCTGTGTGTACGGCAACTTCCTTGTCTTTGTAAGCCAGGGATTCAAAGACAACTACTGTTTTCCCTTTTAAGGAGCTGGCATCAAAGGTAAAGGTAACATCTACCGTACCAGCGGATTCTTTTGGCTTGAAGGATGCTTTTGCTGTCACCGGTTTTCCGTCTGCTTCGACTGGTTTCTTTGTTTCTTTATCTATCAGAGTTCCAGTCACTTCATATTTCTGGTTAGGAACCAGCCCCTTAAAGGAAACCGTATCCACCAGCGTGATTTCTTCCTTTGCACAGGAAATATTGGAGTTCGTGTCCGCATCTTTCGCAGTAGTCTTGATTTCCGGGAAATAGATGGTCTGGTCTTCATCGTTGATGTCGGTATGGACTGCAAGCTGCATCTCATCCTGATATAATTCCTCGAAGACAACGGTTGTTTTTCCCTTTAAGGAAGTTGCATCAAAGGTAAAGGTTACTTTGACGGAGCCGGAGGATTTCTTTGCAGTAAATTCAGTTTCAGAAATCACCGGTTTTTCATCCACAAGGATTGGTTCCCCGGTTTTTTTATCCATTAAGGTTCCAGTCAGTTTGTATTTCTGGCCCTTTTTCAGTCCTTCGTATTCCACAACGTCTTCAATGGTCACTTCTTTTGCCGGCTGGCTCATGTGTGTACCGGTCTCGGCATCCAGAGCAGTCGTGCCGATCTCAATGGCATCATCGGTCAGAGTTCCAACCTGTATCAGAACAGAATCCTTATAAACCTTGACTTCAAAGGTTAAAAGATCCATGCCTTTGTTGGAATCACAACGCTGTTCCGCCAGAGTGTAAGTATCGTAAATGAGAGCGCCTTTGGAATCATCCGGTTTGGAGGTGCCGAACCAGATGCCGTCTTCCGAAGACTCACCCCGGTTGGTATTTGCGGTATGTTTGTTCCATTTGGAGGAAGTGCTGGCATAACCGTTGGCATCTGTCACAATCACATGGCTTTCGCCTGTTGTTTTGGAAGTGATCTTAAATGGCACATTTGCCAGACGGTTCTGGCTGCCGTCAGCAATCTTGACAAATTCCAGATCCCCGCGGATGACCTGATTGGAGATGGAATTGTCTTTTGCAGTCAGTTCCACGATTTTTCCCTGTTCTGTGATGTCAAATTCTACAGAGATCTTTCCGCTGTTCAGATAACCGGAAGGTGCAGTTGTTTCATCCACACGGTAATGTCCGAATGGGAGAGCATCTTTTGCAGTTGCAGCAGAACCGGATTTATCGGCAGTAAGTGTAAGGACAACCTGATCTTTCGTGTAGGATGTTCCGTCTACTAATACCGGATTTTCATTTAACGTAGTGATCGCAAAGACAGTACCTTCCAAAGTGGCAGAACCCTGCGGTTTTGCTTCTCCGGTCTCGCTGTCACGTTTCTGGATCTTCACTCCGCCACGGATGACAGATTCTTCTATGGTAGAAGACTGGTATACCGAAACCATTTCCTGCTTACCGTCACCTGTAATTTTCTGTACGAAGACAGTTGGATTGAGCTGGTATCCGGCAGGGGCTTTGCTTTCCTGTACCGTTATGGTACCGAGCGGAAGACAGACGGTCTTGCCATCACTGGTATAGTAAAAGGCATCGCCGCTTACAAAGGAATCTTTGGTAAAATGCATCTTTCCGGAAACATCTGTTTTTAATACCCAGGTACGTGCCGGTTTCTTTCCAGCTTCCGCAGGATCACTGTCAGACTGCTCGGTATAGAACTTGACTGTAAATTCTGCGTTTGCAAGGGAAGCTGCTCCCTGTGGGGAGGCTTTCTTTGTTTCGGCATCCAGCTTTTCAAGCACCAGATTCATGGGATTATTCTGCGGAATATCTGTTACGTTTGCAGCAGAAGTCTGTTCTGCTTTTACGGTGACTTTGTGAGCTTTGGTGTCTACAATGTAGCCTTTGGAAGCAGAGAGCTCTTTTATGGTATAATCGCCTTCCTCCAGTTCGCCGGATCTGGCATACCCGTTTTCATCAGTGGTCAGTTTCTGGATGAGCTTCTCACCCTGATAGATCCCATACACAGCACCCTTTAAGCTGTAATTCGGATTCCCGTCCGATACGCTTCCGTTGGCAGAAGATTTTTTCAGTTCGATCCAGCCGTTTGGAACCTGATACCAGCTTCCGGCAATGGTCTGGCTGCCCTGTCCCGGAACGATGAATGCCCGGAAGCCTTCCGGCGGGTTCGGAAGTCCCTGAATGGCACTGGCTACTTCCAGTGCTTTATCAATATAGGACTGCGGGGCGCCATGGAAAGCTCCGGTGTCAGCGGAATTACCGGCATAGATGTAAGCGACAACCAGATGTCCGATGACATAGCTGTTATCATCACTCCAGCCACTGAAATATTTATCCTTGACGACTTTATCGTAGCCGTAACCGCCGTTTAAGTAGTAGAGCGCTTTTCTGAGCGGGGAGTTCTGGCTTAAAAGGTCATAGGAATAGGAACCAGAGGAAGGTGTTTTCTTCAGTGGTTCCACGCAGTAGGCAGTATTGCTCCCGTCAAAGCTCATGCGGGAGGTAAAATAGCTGCCGTAAGGGATATTGGCACCTGCCTTATAGCTGATGGTGCCGTCGGCTGCATGAACCGGAAAACTGCCGGAAAACAATGCGCCGACTGCGACAAGGACTGCCAGCAGCATAGCCAGCGTCCGTCTGGTATAGGATTTGTATGTCTGTAACATAAGTCTCCTCCTTCTTGAAGTTCAAATGAAAAGGGCAGCGTCAGTGCTGCCAAAAGTTACACAGCCTGTTTCTTCTGTTTCGCAAGGATTTCCAGAAGCTCCTGCCGATCTGTGGTAATCAGCTCCTTTTCCAGATTGGAAGCCTTAAATTCCACAGTGATGTTATTGTTGTTGGTTGAGATCAGACCGTTGCCCCGCTGGAAATGGGTGATGTTCATTACTTCTGTTTCCGATAGATGCAGGATAGTCTTCACCCGCTGTGCCTCTTCATCCTCCATGTTCAGGATAATCTTGGTCTTGCAGTTATTGATGATACCCTTGCCGTACTTCCCGTCATCCAGAGCAAAGAAGTCGTTTAAATCCTGTGTGGCAAAGATGCCGGCTCCGGAGTAAGCACGGATGATCTTGGCAATCTCCAGTACGAATTCCGCTGCAAGCCGGTTGCTGGATGCACCGATGAGCTGCCAGACCTCATCGACAAAGATGGCTTTCTCTTCGGTACGGTTTTCCTTCGCTTTATCCCAGACATAATCCAGGGCAACGAACATGCCGACCGTTAAAAGATCGCTGGAACCGGTCAGTTCGGAGATATCCAGTACCGTATATTTATTGGTCAGGTCCACATTGGTCTGCTGGTTAAAGGAAGAAGCAGAACCGTGAACCAGGCGGTTCAGGATATGAGCCAGACGTTTGGTATCCTCGCTTTCCAGCAGGACATTGTAGACATCCTCCAGAATGGGCATCTTTTTGTACTGCTCCGGATGCTGCGGATCTGTCAGGGATTCATTTTTATGTGTAATCCCTTTTCTGGCATAGGTTTTGATTAGGGCTTCATCCAGAAGCTGCTTCTCCTCATGGGACATATCCGGGATCAGCAGACTGAAGAAGATGTGAAGCCTTTGGATCTTGCCTGCCAGTGCGGAGGCATCCAGTGTCGGTCCGTCCAGCAGTTCATTTACAGAATTGTCTACCTTCCGGATTTCCATGATGTTGATACAGTTCTTACTGGCAGGAGAGATCTGGATAAATTCTCCGCCGACATTCCTTGCAGCCCGGTAAAATTCGTGTCCCTTTAGCGGAGCGATGATGAACACCTGGATGCCTTTTCTTCGCATCCTTAGTGCCATGGTCTGCATGGTGAAGGTCTTTCCTGCTCCCGAACAGCCTAAGATACAGATGTTGCTGTTCTTGTACTGCCTGGAATCAAAGATATCCGCAATGACCAGGGAATTGTTATGCTTGTTTACCCCAAAGAGGATTCCGTTATCATCGCAGATACTGTAGCTGACGAAGGGATAGCAGCTTGCCGCCCCGGAAGTCAGTACGTTCCGCTTGGACAGCTTAAAAAGCTTCTTGTCCAGATTTGCCAGCGGCAGAGAGGATAAAAATCCCTGCTCCTGTAAAAAGTAGCAGGAGTGTAAGTTCATATCCTGCGAGATCAGGAGCTTTTTCATTTCCTGAATCCGCCACTGCAGTTCTTCCAACGTGGAAGCAGTAATGGTGATGAGAAGATTCATGTAATAGAAATCTTCGTTGTTGGCAAGTCCCTGCTTCAGAAAATATCCGGAGCGGATGGCAGAATCCAGATCGTCATAATCAGTGTTGGTATCGGACGCATCCTTTAATTTGGAACGGTTGATACGGATCTGCTGACCGAGACGCTGCTGAATCTTGTCCTTTGGCTGTTTCTGGAGAAAGAAATCAATATCAATCCCTTCCCCGGCATTGACAAGGAGTGACAGCCATCCGGGAGTTACCCGGTTTTTGTAGCCGTCAGACGGCACAAGCAGGTAGGAATGGTAAAGCCCATTGATCTGCACATAATGGGAGTGCTTGAAATCCACACTTTCCGGTGCGAGAAACTCGTTGATCCGGATGTGATCCAGTTCCTCCATGCGATTTTCCTTTGTATAGGCGGACAGTACAGTGCTGATCCGGTTCGAAAGCGGAACCTCCGTACAAAGGGTACGGTTTAAAAGGGTGTAGAGAACATCCGTAGTAAATTCATCCTCATTGTCATGGGAGACCACTTCATTCCCGCACTGGTATAGAAAGGTTTTGGCGGTCTGGGAGGCTGTCTCAAGAGCAGCAAGGATTTCCCGTTCCTCTTCCTTTCGGTTTGCGTTGAATGGTTCATATTCAAAGATCAGAAAGAACCGTCTGGATACTGCTTCTCTGGAACTTAAGTTCTGGACAAACTGGATGTAGTCACGCTGCAGTTCCTGACAGTGGGGATCGGTTTCCCGCTCCAGCTCCAGCTGGGACTGCTCCAGATGCTTATTGATGTCTGCTTTTTTGGAGATCATCTTGATCTGGAGTTTGACAGGGCTGATCTTTAAGTAACTGATAAAGCTGTAGATAATGCCCTGCTGTTCCCTGGCACTTCGAAGCAGAAAGTTGATTGGTTCAATCTCCAGGATCTTCACGTACCGTCCGTCTGTGGTATAGACGATTCCGTTTGCGATTTTTTCCACCGGAAGATAATCCTCCAAGGTCTGGTCTTTCTTTCGCTTTTTCCGGGAAACGGGTTTTGACGTGGCAGATGAGGTGTCCTCCTTGGAAACCACCTTTTTTTTCTGCTCTTTTTTTGCAGCCCGCTTTTCGGAAACTGCCCGTTTTTCTTCCTCCTTTCGTCTCCGGGCTTCCGTTTTTTTCTGTATTTTTATCTGTTTCGCCGCCTCTTTTTTCTGTCGGCTGGCTTCTTTCTGCTCCCACTTCAGATAACGGATATCTTCCTTTGCCTGTTTTTTGATGCCCCGCTTGGTGGAGGTATCAAACTGCCGGTGTTCTTTTTTTTTACTTTTTGGCGGAGCTGGTGCGTCCGGTTCAGACTGTGGGGGAGCCGATGCCATTACTTTGGAAGGCTCTGCCATTTTTTCTGCTTTCCGGTGTTTCTTTGTCTTTGGCTCTTTGAAACGTGGTTTCCTGCGTGGCTTTCCTTCCGGAAGACTGTCGGACCTCCAGATTACCCTGCGGTTCACTACAAAACGCAGGGCATTCATCAAAAAGGCAGTGATGCTCTCCCCGCCGATTCCAATCAGGGCTACCATTGCCGCTGGAAGTGCGGTCATGCAGAGAATGATGATGCGGGCAGTCAGGGACAGCGGCAGGTGGAAAACAGGGATACCGATTGCCAGGGAAAGAACAATGCTTTCTATGGCATTGCGGATGTCAAAAGTTCCGTTTAGGATCTTGCCTTTCTCAATGAAGTTGGAAGGGATAAAGGAAACCGGTGTTTCTTCTGGCTGTGTCATGGCTGCACCTCCTTTTTCGTATCTTTCGCATCTTCGGAAGGCACAGAGGCACTGCCGGATTCTGTGTCCGGAGCTTCCGGGCTGTCAGAAGTATCCGGATACCCGCCTTCCTGCAGGTGTTCAATGTCCTGCGAAGTCAGGGACGGCAGGGAATCATCGGTTTGCTTTTCGTAAACAGTCGTATCTGCAGAGACCTGTACCCCGTCTTCTCCAAATAAAAACACACCCGTCGGGGTGTGATAGGTAACCGGAAGCGTATCCTGATCGGAAAGTGAAAACATCAGGCAGACGGTTGTTTCGGTAGGGTAGCTGGTTTTTTCCGGCAGGAAGGTGATGCTTGTCTGTTCTTTTTTGACATACTCTTTTAGGTAGACAGGAAACTGCCCTTTGAGAGAAGCAATCTGGCTGTCGGAGAAAAATGCTTTTAAAGCATCAAAATCCAGATATTCCGGCATGGGGGTATCAGAATTTGTTTCTGTTGTTTCCTTTGCCGGTTCCCTGCCTTTGTTTCCGGAAGCTTCTTTTTTCTGGCTTTTCCAGAAACTGGGGAGAACCAGTCCGGCAAGCAGCAGAAACAGCATCAGAAAAATGGAAAGAATCACTTTTGTTCTGTTCATAATGGCTCCTTTATTTTTTGTCGAAGATCCAGTAGGCATTTGCCGTAGCATGGATTTCCGACATCATATCAAATTCACGGTTAATATAGTTCTTTGCGTCACTGTCATTGGGATCATTGACCAGTACCTTGCCGTTTGCCGTAACACCTCGGAGTACGATGAAGTGTCCGCCGCTGGTGAAAAGTCCTGCCCGCTGAGAGGAGATGACCGGACAGCCTTCGGAGAGTGCCTGAAGTACCGTATTGGCATTGCTGGTCTGTGTGACGCTGCCACAGCCGAAATGACTGGCTGCAGCCTGAAAGTAGCTCCAGTAGGTTCCAACTCCCGGCTTGTAATAGGAATTCCCGCACCATGCCACCGCATCCGGAGGGGTAATGGTATTCCCGGTCAGGTAGCTGGCGATCATGGCAAAGCTGGTAGGCCCGCAGCCGGAAGATGCGATGGAGCCGCCGCCATAAGGAATGTTCCCGTAATCGGTCTGGAGATAGTGCGGAATCTGCATTCCGTTTGCCGGATAGCTTCCGCCGGTATTGGTAATCTGATAATACCGGAGAACATGCTCCACATATTCCTTGTCCCCATACCGGTCATAATGCCAGTTCGGACGGGCACACATCATATCCGAATAAGCAATGGCGTTTTCTTTGGTATAACCGCCGTCACGTTCCATTGCCCAGTCGATATAGCCGGAGCCGTAATTGTAACCCTGAAGCGCCAGCTTGATGCGGTCCAGGTCGGTAGGTCCGGTACATCCTGCTTTATCCAGTGCATACTTTAATTCCTGAATCCCACATTCGATGGAATAAGCAGGATCGGTGATGCCGTTGGGGACATGGGGGTATTTCTTATTAAAGCCGCCTTCTGCCGCCTGCATGGGATCGCTTCCACGCCCGCCGCTTTCCTGCATCATGACTGCCATGAGGAGTTCCACATAAGCTTCCATGCCGTATTTCTGTGCGACCTGCTGGATGGTAGCCCGGTAAGCCAGCACCTCATCGCTGACACCTACCGCCATGGCAAGACCGGAAGCGGAGCCGCCAAAGAACATGGTCAGGTTTTCCACATAACTGTCTGCCGTTTTTTTCTGCTTATCGGTCAGATGAAAGACGTGATCTGCAAAGTAGGCATCTCCGGCATAGCTGACCGTGTAGGTATGGCGGGTAAAAGTAACCTTTCTGGGTGGTGCATTTTCCTCTTCCGCCGGAACTTCCACCGTGGCCGTTTCTGAAGTAACGTCATAAGAAAAAAGCCCGTCCTCGTTTTCCCGGATCAGGCTTTTGAGTTTGCTGATATTTATATTTTTATAGTCATCCTGGCTGGCACAAAACTGTGCGATGAGCTGGTTCGCATTTACGATGATACTGGAAGCGTAAGGATCGCTGATAGAGGCAGTATCTCCTTCCGGGAGTCTGGCAATTTCCGCATTGATCTTAGCAAGCAGTGCATCATGGCTTTCCTGAAGCACCTCCACGATTGCCTGATTGGAAGCCCGGATATTTTCACTGATTACCGTGTTGCTGGTCAGTGCTCCGGTATTTTCAGAGAGGTCTCCGAAGACGAGTCCCGGAAGCATGACAAGGAACAGAATGGGAAGCATCAGTACACCGCCGACGGCTGCTCCAGTTTTCGCAAGGGTGCGCCTGTGCCGGAATACTGTACCGATGACAGCAAGAGGACTGCCCATCAAGGCTGTTTTTGGCATGTTACATACGCTCCTTTCGCTGTGGGGCTGGCGGCAGTTTCTGGACAATGGATTCATTGTAGGCTACTTTGCCGCTGCCGGAAGTATATGGTGTTTTTTCGACCGTATCCTGTGCATACTGCTTGTACCAGGTGGAACCATCCACGGACTGTACCGTAGAGTAGGAGCCCTGAGTAGGAGCTGCATACTGGTCGGCATGGTACAGGGCAAAATCCCGGTTTCCGGAGCTTCCGGTTTCGGTACCGGTGATCCTTCCGCCACCGATTTCTACATTATCATAGGAAGAACCGCCGCCCGGATTGATGCCCATATAGGAAGTAAAGGCTTTCTGTGCGTCTGCTCCCTTGATGGAACCTACCTGACCGTAATTTCCCTGTGCAATGTTGCTGATGACCTGATTGGCAAAGTCTCCGCCTTTGTTCAGGGATGACTGGTAGAGCATGTTTCCGATACTGCTGTGTTCGGTATAACCGGTTGCGGAATTGACCGCTTCTCTTTGTACCTGTCTTCCCACTGCCCCGGCAAGCCCGCCGGATAGGAAGCTTCCTGCGACAGCCGCACTTCCGGGAGAAGAGGCTTTGTGGTAGCCGCCACCACCATGGGAACGCATGGAACCGGTCAGGCTCCGTCCTGCAATCAGAAGTTCAGCCATCATGTTTCCTCCGGTATTGCCGACATTGATGCCAAGCGATGCCAGAAAAGAATCAATTTTCTGGGATACCTTTAAAAAGGCAATGGCACACAGGAACCAGACGAAGACATTTCCGGTTACCGCTTCCTTTCCCTGACTGGCAACTGCCGCTTCCACGTCTGCTTCCGTAAGCTCCGCTGCAAAGACCGGCATGGAGCAAAACAGTACCAGACAGGCAGTTAGTACCAGGAATGGTATGAGTTTCTTTCTAAGTTTCATTTTGGTCCTCCTTTCTTATAGGGATAACGGATTGGCAAGGAAGGTGCCGACCATAGAAGTAAACAGCCGCAGGCACCACGCATTCATCAGAAGCAAAAAGAACTGGCCGCCAAGCATCCGGCACCAGCTTTTGAAGATATTTCCGGTTGACTGGCTGGCACCCATGGAAAAAGCTGCCGGGGCTGTGTAGACCAGTACCCCCAGAAGAATATAGCGTTCTGCCGCTTCAAAGAGCAGTTTGATGTAGTTCCACGCCAGAATCAGTACCAGAATCAGTGCAATGATGGCTACCGCCCCATTTGCACAGACTCCCAGGATGACTGTGACTACGGAGTTAAAATCCGCAAATTTTAAAGGCGGCAGGTCTTCCGTCAGAATCCAGTTGTACGGTGTTCCTGAAATCTTCAGGAGCAGATCCACAATATCTTTCGCATAGAAGGTGAGAAAGATAAAGAGGAAGGAACGGATGGACAGCTTAATGGGATCTTCCGCTTCGATACCGGCTCCCATAAAGTAATTTTTAAAGAGCTGCCATACCCAGTTTAAGAGGATCAGCCCGATGCCCAGTGCCAGAAAGACCTGATACATGGTCTCGGCAGCAGGAAAGTAGCGAAGAAACGTATCCATGGAACAGCCCAGAGCACCGAGGACTGAAGTGGTGATCAGATCCAGAATGTTCATGACCTGTTCGGCAATCCATTCCACGATTCCGTCAAGTATTCCCATAGTGGCATCTCCTTTCGTCTATCCGTTCCATTTTCCGCCTGCAAAGAACGGGGTGATGTAAGCCATGATAAAGCCAAGCCCGTTTAAGATCGCCCAGGTAATGACGATACGCTTGAGCCATGCACGTGATTCGTCCACGGTTTTTCCGCTTTTGGAAAAATTCATCATCAGAAGGGCAACCGATGCCGTTACGACTGCAGCAATGGTGGAAATGAGGATAATCTGGTTATAGACATCCTTCATGATCTCATTGGCTTTGGTCCAGATGGTAGCGGCAAAAACCGGCTGTGTGTATCCGCAGAGGACTGTGACAGCCAGAAATGCAGCATACAGGCATCTGCCATAATTGACATGCCGTTTTGTGTCCGGCGGAGCGTTTTTCAGTTTGTGTTTCACGTAAAAGTACCTCCTTTTTATAAGAGCGGCAGGAGAATTACCTCCCCTGCCTTTGCTTATGGTTTTCCTGCCTCAAGAAAGGACGCAGCCCGGTCAATGCAGGCTGCGTCCTAAATCAAAGTATGAAATTGTAAAGATCCTCCTATCTTACAGAAAAAACGCAGCTTATTTGCCGCAGGAGAGGCTTCCCATACGGCAGTGCTGCGTTTCGTTCTGCATATAATTTTGACAATATCAATTTTAACATGGGTAAATTACCGCTACAATCGCAGGACTGTGCCAGTTACAGACGATGGAGTGCCAAAAATGTGACCAACGCTAAAAGCGTTATAAATGCAATCCTTATGGATACTGTAAGCGTGATTTGCAACCAATTATACTGGATTTACATGACTAATGCTTTAAGCGTTAGTGAATACTGGAAGGAGGAGGTGTGCGTGTGAAAGGAATGGGAAAGGCAATCCGCAGGTACAGGGAAGAGGCAGGAATTACGCAGGAGAGACTGGCTGAACTGGTGGATATCAGTACCAACCATCTGGGTGCGATTGAGCGGGAAGTGAAAACACCTACGATGGAAACATTTGTAAAGCTGTTGAATGTATTAGGTGCGGAACCGAATGAAGTGCTGAAGGAAGTGATTCCTCTTACCAGAATGGAACATACTTCTGTAGTGGAAGGAAAGCTGGAAAGGCTCACACCGAAGAAGCAGGAAAGCGTGCTTCGGATGCTGGATGTGATAATTGAAGAGATGATGAAATAGAAGCTGTCTGCGAAATTGCCGCAGGCAGTTTTTTTGAAAGCTGTATATGCAATAAAACACATAAAAATATGCGATTTATGATGAAAGTGATTGCAAGATTTGATATAGTAATCCTAAAAGCATTATAAAACTAATTCTTAAAGGATGACTATAATATGAAAAAGGGATATGTGGGATTATTGGCATGTGCGTCAGGAATTCTGATCGGACTGGGAATCAGCCGGCTGGATCTGACAGGTTATCTTGAAAAAACACAGGAGCAGGAATATCACCCGGTAGAAAGAAAGGTGCCTGAATCAGTAGAAAGCAAGCTGAAAGATCCAAAACAGTGCTGGCTGTGTGGAAGCGATGAACGGAGTATGATGGATTATTTCCGGAAGTTTGACGATCTGGGAGTGATCTGTACCAATCACTGGTATGTGATGGATATGCATATCCGGAATCATGATGAGGACGGGAATCTTACCGGCCCGCAGGGAAACGGGCATATGGGTTATACCGGGACAGGAGAAGGCGGCTGCTTTTTCCATACGGAGCAGATGTCGGATTACGGGATTTCCGAAGTATCGGTGGATTACGGGGAAGATAGTATCTTCGATGTGAAAAAAGTACAGAACCATCTGTGTCAGGAATGCCTGGATAAGCTGGTGGAAAGCATGGAGGTATTCTGTGAGGAAACGCAAAAACCCAAGCCCCGTGATCTGGTACTGGTGGATTTTCAGACATTGGAGCTGTACGCCATTCAGGAGCATAATGCGGGATACTTTATCCGGGATTATTATGTGGAAATTGAGTCGGAGGAAGATGGGGTGGAAGTAAAGGCATTTTACTGCCCGAAGCTTAATAACGGGAAAAAGGATGGAGAATAAATTGAGGTTTGCATTGGTGAGGAGTATAATGTAAGTACGTGTTATGTATTGGAAAAACTTGAATTTAGCAGAAAGAAGGATTGTTATGAAATTTATCAATACTAGAAAATTCACATGGATAATTTGTATAATAGGATTTTTGCTTGCTCTTGTAAGTATATTTTTCTTACCGAGTATTATTCCAGTACATTTTGCAAATGGGATTGCGGATGATTATGGAAGAAAAATACAAATATTTTTATTTCCTATATTACAAGTGCTTATCACTTTTTTGACTGGACGAGAAAAAGTAAAATATTGCCTGACACATTCAAAAACTTTCTTAACGGACATTCAGTTTAATTGGATGATAGATGGTGTACTTTTATTGGTAATGTTTGCAGAAATATGGGTTATCTATGCTTCATTTGCATAGAAATACTTGCATAACAATTTACATTTGATTGAGCAGATAAAAATGATTTGAGGTGGTAGCAATGAAAAAGCGATTGGGAATCATAGCCGGAATTTTAGGAATTGTATTGGCAGTCATTGGCATTGTACTGAAGCAGAAAGAAAACACAGCCGTTTCTGTTATTGGTGGTGCGGATGGCCCGACTTCTATTTTCATAGCAGGGAAGTTAAATGGTGATAATTTTATTTTTATGATTGTAGTTGGAATTATTTTATTGATTTTGGCAGGAGTTATTTTTTACAAACGTAAGCATTAAGTTACAGTTTTTTAGACTGTGTATGGCGGAAGAACCGGGAAAGTGTAGATATATCATGGGGATTTTGGAAAAAAATAAAAAAAGTAAGGGTACAGCGTTTGTCTATGATGAGAATAATGATTACTATAAGATGGAAATAAACGGGATTGAATTTGTCTGTGACAGTATACATTCCGATTATGAGAAGCATGCAGTTGAACTGGCACAGGCGTATGAGAAAAGGCTGCCGGATATCGTGGATTATCTTATGCCGGATATAAAGGAGATGTTTGGAATTACAAATCCAGATGTAATAGCAAACTCACTAGGAAAGCCGAGTATAGATTTGGATAGAGGAACACTGACTTATCTGGAGCACACAATGGACAGCCTACATATTATTGAAATGGAATTTGACGGTATCTTCACGGCATTCTATAACTCCTGTATTGATGGATAGGACTTTAGTAACATAGAGCTGCAGTTGTCTACAGCTTTTATCCAGACTTCGGATGTTACAGAGAAGCAATCAGAAATGGATTGATCGATTTCTGAAGCAGTATCCGGTGAAATCCTTGAACATATGAAGGAAAAGTATGTATGTTAATTTTATTTTTATTGTAGACAAAAGATAGGACTGATATGATAAAAGAACAGGTTATTACAAATAGAGGTGGAGTATTTGATGCAGAAAATATTATTACTGGAGGATGACTTGAATCTAAATCGGGGAATTGCCCTGTTACTTTCACGGGAAGGGTATGAGGTTCGTCAGGTTTATACAATAAAGGAAGCAAAAGAAGCATTTCAAAAAGGAGATTATGCTCTTGTTATCAGCGATATTACATTGCCGGATGGTACAGGACTGGATTTTGGAAGGATGGTACGTGCAGGTGGAGATACATATCTTATCTATCTTACGGCTTTGGATCAGGAAATAGATATTGTAAATGGTTATGATACAGGGGCAGATGATTATATTACCAAACCATTTTCACTGATGGCTTTGGTGTCGAAGGTGAACGCATTGATGAGACGGCTTTCTAAGGTACAGGCACAGATTATGTCTTCCGGAGAGATTACGGTGCATATGAAAACGATGCAGGTGTATAAAGGGGATGAACCAGTTACTTTAAGTAAGAAAGAATTCTCTCTGTTGCTGTATCTCTGGGAGAATGCAGGACAGATTGTTTCAAAAGAAAGTATCCTGGAGCATGTAGGGGATATAGACGGTCAATTTGTCGATGATAATACGGTTACTGTCAATATAAGCAGACTGAAGAATAAACTTGGAACAGAAGAGATAGCGAATGTGAGAGGACTGGGATATATATGGACCGGAAAGGTAAACAAAAATTAAAACGGTATTTTATCGTATATGTAATCTTTGCAGTATTTTTTACAGTAGGAATGTATCTGATAACAAAGTATGAGGAAAATGCGAAAGCAACGCAGATAGCACTGCTCCTTGCAGAACATCCTGAACTGGAAGGGGAAATAGTTGCAATCTGGGAAAAGTCAGGAACAGTAGATTTTATAAGAGACCGGGACGATCAGAAGATAGAAAGAGTCGTACAGATGCTGGAAGAAACTTATGGTTATCACTCAGGGAGTGGATCTTCAGATGTGGTTATAAGGATTATCTGGGGAATTGGATTACTAGTGGGAGTCATAGTATGTAGCCTGTTCTTGTACCTGGACCGAAGAAAAAACTGGAGCAGATACGGTGATGAGGAACAATTACAGCAATTATATGAATGTCTGCAGGAATTCAGAAAAGGAAAATTCCAAACATATCCTGAAGAAACATCAGAATCGGAACAATGGTTAAAGGTGTGGGAATCTGTAAAGGAGCTGGGGCAATATTTCGAAGATTTGAAGGAACGTCTGGAGCAGGAAGAAAATGGTACGAAGAGTCTGATTACAGATATTTCCCATCAGTTGAAGACTCCGCTTGCATCACTCCGGATGAGTCATGAGCTGGTGGCAGAAAATCGGGTTACAGGAGAAGAACAGAGGGAGTTTCTGGAGCAGGAATCACAGGAACTTACCAAACTGGAACAGCTCTTGAATGAACTGGTAAATCTTTCAAGGCTGGAAACACATATGATCCAGATACATTCGCTTCATGAAAGCCTGAAGAAAACGCTAACAGAGGCTGTCAGTCAGATTTATATGAAGGCAAGAGGAAAAGATATTTCCATTCAGGTGGAGATGGATGATGATATAGTTGTGAACCATGATTCAAAATGGACGGTAGAAGCATTAACGAATATCCTTGAGAATGCAGTCAAATATTCACCGGAACATACAACGATTACAGTGAGGACGCAGGAGCTAGCAAGCAATGTGCTTATTGAAGTAGAAGATGAAGGAATGGGCATTCCTGCGGAGGAACTGCATAAGATCTATCAGAGATTTTACCGGGGAAGGAAAGCAAAGGAACAGGTAAAAGACGGAGCGGGTGTCGGTCTGTATCTTGCCAGAAAGATCATAGAAGAACAGGGGGGGACAATAGCAGCCAAAAGAAAGGCTGAGAAAGGTATGATATTTAAAGTGACACTGCCGCTCATAATAGGAGAATAGTCGGAACCCTTACAAAACTGTTATGGTTGTTGTAAGGGTTTTGTAATGCAGGAATGTTATAGTAGGGGTATGAAATGGAAAGGGGACTTGAAGATATGAGTAGTATTTTAAAAGTAGAAGATCTAGTAAAGTATTATGGAGAAGGCGAGAATCAGGTGAGAGCCGTGGATCATACAAGTTTACAGATAGAGAGAGGCAAGTTTACAGCTATCGTAGGACGTTCCGGCTCCGGAAAATCTACACTTCTGCATCTGATTGGAGGGCTTGACAGACCGGATTCCGGCAAAGTATGGATTGATGGAACCGATATCTATTCTCGAAAAGATGATAAACTGGCACAGTTTCGAAGAAAGAAGATAGGATTTATCTTTCAGGATTTTAATCTGATTCCATCGCTGAATGTGTGGGAGAATATCGTTCTTCCGCTGGGACTTGATAATCGCAAGGTAAAGCCGCGGGAAGTGGAAGATATTCTCAAAAAAATCGGACTGCAGGATAAGAAAGATGCGATGCCGTCTGCTTTGTCTGGTGGACAGAAACAGAGAACTGCGATAGCCAGGGCATTGGTGACAAGACCGGCGATAATTTTGGCGGATGAGCCGACGGGAAACCTTGATTCCCAGACTGAGCTAGAGGTTATGAGCCTATTGAAAAGCTGCGTGTCGGATTTCGGGCAGACGCTTATCATGATTACCCATGATGAAACGATTGCCCAGATGGCGGATGAAATGATTATCATTGAAGATGGCAAGGCGGTGAGAAGATAATGAAGATGACGACCAGAGTTGCATATTGCAATATGCGGCATTATAAGAGCAAAAACATACTGATTGGAATTGCCATTATCCTGACAACATTACTGCTGTTCGTAATCCCATCAATCGGAAAAGATATGGTGGAAGTGAACTTTGCGGTAATCAATAAGATTTATCCAACATGGCATGCCCTTTATCGGAACGTGGACGAGAGTACAGTTATGAAACTGGCGGCACATCATGATGTGAAAACTTACGGACTCCGCAGCGATGCGGGGTACATGAATCTGGAAGATGCGACGGTTTCCATGATGTATATGGACAGAACAGGGATGGAACTTTATAAAGTGAAGCTGAAAGAGGGGCAACTTCCGCAGAAAGAAAATGATATTGTGGTTTCAAAAGGAATACTGGAAGCATTAGGACAGAATGGGAAAATCGGTGACACTATCACAGTACCTTATCAGATTCTGAAAGATGACGGACTGGATTATACGAAGGAGAAAGACTTTCGAATCTGTGGTTTTTTAGCAGATAATGAGAGCAGCAAAGAACAAAAACAATATACATCATTGGTTTCAGAGGCCTTTCTGAAAGCGGAGATACCGGTAGAACAGGTGAAATATCGGTTTTTACTTCAGGTGAATGGACAGAAAGGAAATACGACTGCAGATTATACAGAGACGATACAGAATATTGCCAGACAGTTCGGGATTTCCGAGGATGACATGAATATTAATAAAGAGTATCTTGCAGCAAATTATGTGGATCCGGCTACAATTCCGGTGATTGTAGGAATCATGCTTATTGTTGTATTGGCGGGCATTATCACAATTTATAGTGTTTATTATGTATCTATGAACCAGAGGGTTCGGGAATTTGGAAAGTTAAAGGCAATCGGGGCTACGAAACGGCAGCTTAGACAAATCGTACTAAGAGAGGGAATGGGAGTGGCGTTGTTTGCCATTCCGATAGGACTTTTGATCGGAACAGTTGCTGTGAAAGTTGTACTTCTCCAGTTTGTAGAACATGCAAAGGATTCAAACGTACTTATAACAGAGGCATACAAGGTTGTAGCTAAAGGAGAAGTCCAACTTTATTATTGGTGGATTTATCTGTTGGCAATTGCAGTGACTCTGTGTACAGTGTATCTGTCACTGATGAAGCCTATGCGTATGGCGGCGAAGGTATCAGAAATAGAAGCTATGCGTTACCAGGGAGGCAGTAAGCGACAGAAAAGCAGCAGGAAGGGATATCAATTTCTGAATATCGGACGACTGACCAAGAGAAATCTTGCAGAGAATAAAAAGAAGAGTACTATCACGATTGTATCTATGGTCGTTACCGGAATATTTGTCATGATGGTAGCAACGGTGCTGTCTTGTGCAAATCCGATGGAAAGTGCAAAGAGTTCGATTGTGGGGCAATATGAGATTTCTCCAATTGTGGAATCCGGGAATAAAGAGCATCCTGAATATGAATGGGCGGAGGTTCAAAAGAATAATCCATTAAATGAAGGACTAAAGCAGCAGATAGAGGAGCTTGACGGTGTTGAGCGGGTAGATGTGTTTACCGCGTTGAAGGTATCAGGAGGACCTTTTGAAGAAAAAATTGGAACCGAATTTATCAATGGAGTGCCGGAAGAATACGCAGAAGAGCTGAAAAAAGGAATCACTGAAGGCAATGTCACATACGAGGAATTGAAATCCGGGGATAAAGTGATTCTGGACCGCGCGCTACTTCACTGGTATCCAGATATTAAAGTGGGAGATAAGCTGAAACTCAATATTCATGATGGAGATAATACCTTTCAAAAAGAGATTGAAGTGGCAGCAATTGGTGAATATGGAACAGGTCTGACAAACTATAACTGTCTTATCATGGCAAAAGAAGGGGCAGAGAAACTTACCATAAATAATTCTTCCAGCTATTTTCAGGTGATTGCAGATAAGGATTATGATGAGGCACTGGAAGCATCTCTACAGGCTATTGTGGATGGATCAGGCAGACTGCAGATGCGTACCTGGAAGAATGAGTACGATACATGGGAAAATGCCATACAGATGACTAGAGGTGCATGTTATGCATTTATCATCATTCTGGCAGCAATCAGCATTATGAACTTGATTAACACAATGATCAATAGTGTCCATGTGCGAAAAAAGGAGCTTGGCATGATGCAGGCAATCGGAATGTCGGACCGTCAGTTGATGAAGATGCTCCAGTTGGAAGGTATATTCTATACAGTAGGCACTCTTATTATCAGTATCGGAGTGGGAAGTCTTGCAGGATATCCGTTGTTTTTATATGCAAAGCGTACAGGAATGTTTGATATCAGCACATACCATTATCCGGTAACAGCAGCTATTATTATAATTTTAACATTGTTTGTGATACAGATGTTATTGGCAATATTCATTGCAAAGTCAGTAAGGAAAGATTCATTGATAGAGAGAATTCGTTTCAGTGAGTAAGAATATAAATTTCTGATGTTTAATGCAGATACTAATCAATGTCATAATAAAAAGGGGGACTTGATTTCTCAAATCCCCCAGTGTATAATGAACTCAAGAAAGGTATTCAGATGCAAAATCTGATGCCCTCAGTTAAATTTTATATTCTATGTATAAGTCATAGCATCCAAAACTTTCCTAGGGTCGTGGATGCTATTTCTTATTATGTCGATCTATATAAGTCAAAGCCGCAAAAATTACCAATAGTAAAGTCAATACTTCCATTGTATTCATGGGCATCACCCTCCTTGGATACTAGAGGGCAAAATCGAAATGCATCCGTCTTTCCGGTTCAGTAATACCGAATCAGTATAACACGTTACCGTTTTCAGTACAATAAGGTAATGGTCTGAAAAATACTTTATTCTGTCACCTTATGTAGCTGTATCGTGAGTATTTGCTGGACTAATTGGTGCTGTATATGAAAAAAAGCTATTTAAAAATAAGGTGGAAGCCTTATATGGTCTGCTTGATGATGCGGGTGATGATGCCGAGGGCAACATTACGCTCTTCATCAATATGCGTCACCACAAAGGATACCTGATCCTTTTTCCCGACTGTCCGGCTGTCATAGCAGGAGTGGGCAATGGCATTGACACCGATGGAGAGCCGGACAAAGACGGTGCCTTTATGGATGTCTTCCACAGTTCCGGCGTATTTTCCCTGAATCTTACATTTTTTCATGTTTTCCTTGCTGGTGTTGCCTTCCACACTTTTGACATCTGCGTGGACAATGACCTGCTCCGGTGAGTCTGCCCGCACATCCAGGATGCGTACCAGGATGTGATCGCCTACCTGGAAGCGTTCTCTGGCATCACCCATCCAGTCGAAGGACAGGTCTCTGGCAAGAATGGAGGTTTCCACACCGAAAATTTCTGCCCGGACTACCTTTTCCGCAACAGCAATGACTCTTGCCTGCACGATACGGTCTTCATAAACTTTCGGCATTCCGGAAGCATCTTTATCCAGATAGAAGATCTGGCGTTTCTTCAGCATCGCTTCTTTCCGGCTGGCGACAATGCTGCGTGTCTTCGGATCTAATCCCTTAATCAGAAAATCAATCTCACATCCAAGCATATTGTTGAGGATTTTGTTCTGCCGCAGAGCAAGCTCCCCATAATCGTGTGCTTCATCCTGCATGAGATGGATCATCATCTCAGTTACTGGGATGACAGTACGGAAATCCTTGTAGTAAACCACGGCAATGAGGCTGCCGTTTTCTGTTTTCTCGATACCGCCAAGCATTCCGGTTAAGATCCGGCGGGGACGGTAGGCATTCTGG
Source organism: Dorea sp. 210702-DFI.3.125 (assembly GCF_020560945.1). Lineage (NCBI taxonomy): Bacteria > Bacillati > Bacillota > Clostridia > Lachnospirales > Lachnospiraceae > Dorea > Dorea sp. 210702-DFI.3.125. Next base: position 14,564 of record NZ_JAJCNF010000010.1, on the reverse strand, counting down.
ATCTCATGCCAGGTAAGGTCTGAAATGGACTGGGCTGTTTCCAGCTTCGCATCGGAATCCAGAGTTAAAATAGGTGTGTTGGTTGTTTCGTTTGGCATCATAGTGTCTCCTTTCAAATTATGACATGATAGAATCTTTATCTAAAGGAACCATGTCTGTGTGATCCGAATAGTTATCTGCTGAGAAGTCATCCGGGAAATCGTGATAGCCAGGTTCCTGATAAACGCTTTGCTGGTCAAAGTGCGGTTCAGCTTTTTTCTTTTTCTGCTTTCCATAAGAAGCGGTTTTTTTCGGGTGGGAAGCAGGAATAGTTGGAGTGTACGTATATTCTTCACTACATGCTCCTTTTCTCCATTCCGGAATATGTTCGGAAGCCTTCCGGGGAATGAGTTTTTGGGCATCCGGGTGCAGGGTGTAATCGTATTTTTCTACCTGCAGTACCTTCTGACCACGCAGGATAATCAGTGCAGTATCCAGCGGGAGCCGCAGGATCTCATCCGGAGTTAAGAGCTTTCGTTTCCCGATGGATCTGGTCTGGCGGTATTCCGGTGTATAATCGGATACCCTCCAGCTATTTAATTGTTTGGCTTCGCTGCTGACACCAACGGTCACATCACCGGAGCGGTTAGAGATAAATGTAGCAGTTACCTCATCCGTACAGCCTAAAAATAGCTGAGTGTCGCAGTTCCCGATGATTTCCTGCCATTGGTTTAAGGGATACCGGTTCTGCATCTGAGGCAGGTTTTGGAAAATGCAGGAAATACTGAGGTTTCGACTTCGGATCACGGAAATCTTTTTGTTGAGCGATAGGATTGCTCCCGTATTCGCCAGCTCATCAGCCAGGATATGTACCGGAACCGGCAGTTTTCCATCTTCCCCATAGGTGTCTGCATAACGGACCAGTTTGATAAATACGAAGGTCATAAACAGGGAAGAAAGAAAATCAAAAGTGCTGTCTTGATCCGAAGTGATGCAGAAGTATGCACATTTTTCTTTTCCCGGCAGCGTCAGGTTGATCTCATCATAGGAAGTGATCTGGCGGATCAGCTTGTTCTGGAATACCTGAAGTCTGGAACCGAGTCCGATGATGACGCCGGAACGTACCGTGTCACTTGCCTGCTTATAGATGCAGTAGGGGACTTTTGCCGGATGGGAGACCGGAAGCAGGTCAAAGAGGCTGTTCAGTTCTTTTTCCGAACTCATGGTCAGGAGTTTGTATACCTGTCCGATATTCTTTGCCTCCGGTGGGAATCCCTGATCCACATAGAGAATCAGAGCTTTTAATAAGTTCATCTCGGCATTGTCCCAGAAGTGATCGCCTTTGGCAGAACCGGTATTCTGGATGATGACATCAGCAAATACCTGTGCCATGGTTTCCTGTCCGCCAATTTCACCCAGACAATTCCAACTATCCGAGTTTTCCGGGTTTACAAGATTAAAGGATTTCACGATATATCCGGCATTCTCAAGGTAAGTGGCTGTACTTTCGTACAATTCCGATTTTGGATCGGTGATGATGAGGCTTTCCCCGCGGGCAACACACTGGAAGATCATGTTGCGTGCAAAGGCCCGGCTTTTCATGGAACCGCTGGCACCGTAAACGGCAATATTCCGGTTCATGCGGGTATCCTTCGGGAGACAAACGGCTTTTCCGTTCAGTTTTCCAAGAATGGTTCCCTTGTGTTTCTTGACATCATTCGTAAGCTCCAGTACCTGATGCATTTCCTCCAAAGTCATAAAACCGGAAGTCCCATAGGTTCCCTTTGTGGAATAATTCAGGTTCCGGCCCCGGTCTGTTATTTCCCCGTTTCGGTCAAATCCCATACGCATGAGAAGGAAGGTCAGGAGTCCAAAAGCTGCCAGACATAGAAAAATCCCATACAGATTGTACGGGAAAGCAGTCAGGGCATCCAGACAGGCGAGCGGGTGCGGGGAGGGGATCTGCGGGGCAGTTCCGTTTCCGGCAAAATTGCCGGCAGATTCCCAGGTCTGATAGTTGCGGATAAATTGAGCAACATAGCCTCCTGCATAGAGGGTGCAGAAGGTGATCGGAAGCATATAAATGAGCTTCCACCATTTACGGTTCATGTAAAAACCCCCTTTTGAATTTGCAAAGGTCAATACTGGAGAAATGGATTGTGGCAGTTAAGTATTTTTTCAGGACCGGAATCTGAAAATCGAAACAGATCAGGTTCCCGGATCTGCCGTATACATTTAAGCCGGTATTGAACCGGTTGATTCGCTGCATGTCAAAATCATAAGCAAGAAGGATGGGGTTCCCGGAAGCATCCGTGGCATCATGTTCCAGTGGAATTGAATCGCTGCGGCAGCCCAGATCGGACAGCAGGAGGTTGTCCAGCTTTTCCATGATCTCAGGGTGAACCAGCAGTTTTAAAAGCACTTCCCCTTCCGGAGTATTGGGAAGGTAATGGAAATGCTCGAAGGAGGTGTCCAGCATAAACAGGCTCTTTTTGTAGCCTCCGGTACTGGTAAACAGCCGGAAAGCCATTTCCATGTCGGTTCCGGTCATGATTGCCCGGATCTGTGGATGTCCGTTGTAAGGGTAGCCTTGCAGGTAATGCTGCAGGAAGGCGTTTAAGCGGACTTCCGTTCGATATTCCCATTTCAGGACTCCGTTTCCCGTGTTATAAAGGACATAGACACATTGCGGTGCCATCAGGATGCCCATGCTGCGGGAGTTCCTAATCTTCGTGGTCTCCGGGCCCAATTCCTTAATTTCTCTGGAAGCGTAAAAAAGAGGAAGGCTTCGCATACCGATGGAACCAGCTTCGCGGTGATTACAGAAGATGTCAGGTTTTACATCCGGATAAAAGGGAATCCCGGCATGAAGGAGTGTCAGATACGTTTCGGCTTTCTGATGTAAGCGGATACGTCGGGATACTTCACTTCGGATGAGGTTCGTCTCGGTATTGCCGGTCAGATAGCACTGGAAGCGTAGCGGCGAGACAGATAACAGCATCTCTTTCGCAGCTTTTGTAAGACGGTAGCCTCTGAGAGCATCCCGGTAGTGGGTACGGATGAGGTGTTCCGCCTTCAAATCCGTAATGAGTTTTTCCGCATAGGAGGCACTTGGGATGAGTCTGTTTAGCTGGTCTGCGGGAAATTCCCCGCACATCCCTATCATTTCCAGTAAGCGGTATTTCGTAGTGTCAGGTCTTATCAAATAAGCATCACCTCAATTCAGTTCTTACCCATGCAAGCCTATACTTGGGTAAATCTCCGGTGGTTTGGAGATAAAAAAAGCAAGAAAACAAAGTTCCCTGCGGTGGTTCTTACCGATGTCGGATTTCTGCCTGAGAAGTCAGGAGATTTTCCGACATGCTTTCGTGATGATTTTTCTGGTTCTGCAGCCATTTCGGAAAGTCAGCTTTTTCCATAACCGATACCAGTGTACAGTCCTTTAAGCCAAGCTGTGTCGTGTAGTAGGAATCACAGAAAAAGCCGCTGTCATCTGTCAGAACATAAGTACAAAGTGTATCCAGAATCTGTTTAAACTCCAGATTGTCATAATCCCGGATACGTCTTTGAGGAAGTTCCCTGTCATATATTTGACTGAAACATATCACGCAGTCACGATAGAGGGGCAGGGCATTTTGTTTTACATACTCCCGAAGCATATAATTAAGCGGTTCATGGAGAAATGCAGTGTTTGTGTGGACTCTTCGTTTCGGAAGCAGTCCGGGAAGCGTAATGGTGAGAATCCCCTGCTGTTCTGCAATCCGCATTCCCTGTGCATCTGCCGCTTTGGAAAGATAAGCTGCTTGATTTGGGGAGAGAGCCGGACAGACAAGGTTACGCATCTGGCAGGCAATCCGCTCCGCCCGAAGAGCAGCACTGACGCTCAGTTCCTCAAAATTTTTATCATAATTCTGGATATCAGTGACCTTCAGAGCGTAAACGGTATTCGTCAGTTTTTGCAGCTCCCCTTCCAGTTTTTCAAGCCGCTGGTAAATGGTTGGTGTATTTTGCGTCATAATAACCTACTTTCTCATGTAGTAACTGACAGCACCGGATTCATTTACAAGGCAGTAAGCGGCTACATCATCAATGGTGATTTTGGCAGCCTGGCTTTCGGATTCTAAGACAATCAGGCGTTTGGAACCATGTGATGGGATACTTTCCATCACATGATTGATCAGAGCCTCCTGTTCTTCACCGATATAGATGATTTCGTATTGTTCATCTTGCGAAAAGAAATTGAGCTTGATTGGAAATTCGCCACTGGTGTGGTATACAACACCTTTCTTAAAATCCAGCAGTACCCAGAAGCATGTAATTATAGCATAGTCAGGATTCTCAGCAGACTGCTGGCTGTCACAAAGAAGGTCATGCTCTTTATCGTAAATGATGCGCCCTTGTTTGATGAGGCTGGTAATCAATGACTTGATAGACTGCTCATGTCGGGAGAAAAGTTGTAAAACCTGGTCATACCTCAGAGTATGGTAAGTGGTAATGAACCGTAAGAGCTTGGCTCCCTCTCCTTGATAGATTTCGTTCCTTGTTTTCATGATTGACTCCCTTCTATATATAATAGGAAACTTTATACATATGGCTGTACGTACAGGATACGTTTGGTATTGTAAGTATAGTGTACGTACAAAGTACATAGAACCTGCTGTCAGCGATTGAATTTACAGGTACAAAAAAAGCACCATCTATGGGTGCTGGAAATAAGGAAAACTATAAGCAATACCTATTGTAGCATGGGTAATTTTACGCTTCAATCGCAGAAGCAGGTCATTTCTGTGCCATTTTCACTGGTTGGCATAAAAAAAGCAGGAAACCATTTTGATTCCCTGCATGGTGTATTGTTGTGCTTTTGTGTAGTTCTAATGATTACTTGTCTTTATAAAATGCTTCGAAAGCTTGTGCGAAGAATTCGGCTGTACCATTGCCGTATTTTTCATCTATCATAGGTTTGATTTTTTCATTACGGTAATATTGAGCCTGTGCAACCATCAGACCGTGTTCTTTCTTTATCTGTGAAAGTTGTTTCATAAGAAAACCGTATTCGGAAACAAGTTCTCTTACTTCAGAAGAATCTGGTGAACATACTTTTTTAGCTGCTAATTTGTATAAAAGATTGTCAAATTGTTGGTTGTAACTTTCTGCAGCCTCTTTGCTAATAGGATTGTTGGCAACAGACAGGAATTGCTCTTTTCCTCCATACCACTCAACAACTTTAGCATAGCCTTTCTGCATTTCTTCTGATGAAACTGTCTTAATATAATGCTTTTTCCATTCTTCAATGCTTCCAAACTCTTTTACAGCAAGTTCTTTCATATTGTCAGGCATATGTTCAAACATAGTTTGGAACATTTCTTCAACTTCCGTTTTACTAAAAATCGCAAAATCCATTTTATTCTCTCCTTTCAGGATATCATCAATGCTGGCAATCAGATGTTCCATACGTTCTTTCTTTGCTACCAACATTTTTCTCTGCATTTGCAAGATCTGGTTCCTTTCAAGAGCAGGATTCTCCAGAACAGCTTTGATTTCTTTCAAAGGAATGTCAAACTCACGGAAAAACAGAATCTGCTGTAATATTTCCAATGCCCTATCGTCATAAAGCCGGTATCCCGCATCACTTTTTTGTGTTGGTTTTAAAAGCCCGATTTCATCGTAATAGTGAAGCGTGCGAACGCTGATACCTGTAAGTTCTGATATTTCTTTGACTGTCCTCATAGTTGCTGACCTCCTGTTCCTGATAAGATAACTGTACGCTATGACGTTCCGTGAGAGTCAATATATATTTTGCATTTTTTAGTATAACATTTTTATGATATTACGAAAAGCCGAGGAGATAGGCGATATGTATTACTCTGGAAAGAACTTGTTGAGCGTATCCAATGTCTCTTTTGCAGTAAATCCCCAAAGGATGGTACTGAGTGCTTCAATCGCAGCCCTGCGTTTCCGGTAATAGGTGCGGTAGGAAATATTGGTGATGTGGTGAGCCAGCTTATCCAATATCTCATCTGTATTTTTCATTTCCTGTGGAGAGAGAAAAGCGTAGTAGAGAATCCAGTAATACTGTTCCCCATGCTTGTGATTGTTCCGGAGGAGATCGATGGATGATTCCAAAAGCTTCAGCATCTGGTTGCTTCTGGCAATACTTTTTGCCCGTTGTTCGATGTCGCTTCCGGTAAGATCAGCCCCGGCAGCATAGATGGAGTCCAGAAATTTGTCGATGTCATTGTCGTATTGGAGCTTAAACTGGTGCTCCATCTGGTGTACGACTACCTTCAGGCTGTAGGTTGCATCCCGGTATCTGCGTAAAAACTGATAGGTGTCGTGAAAACGTGGATCTTCTTCGGGTGAAGGAAATCCCTGTGTATTGCGGTTTGCCATGTCTATTCCCCCCCTTTCAGTGCAGAAGGCTCTGCCACGGCAGGCATCTTTTGGGCAGACTCATCCCCTGGACTTACGGACAACTCAAACCGATAAGCGGCATTTCCGTAGGGACAGATAATATTTATATTAAATGTATTAAATATATCTTTGCAGGCTGATAATGGAGATAATATATAGCGGGTTTTGGAGCAGTGGCAACATGGAATCCCTTGTGAATCCAATAGTTCTGCGACTTTTTGCACGATAAATTTCATGTGTGAATCTGGAACGCAGGAATCATTTTTTGTAACGGTGATTTGTGAGTCTGTGACAGTTTCTGAAACGCTAACAGAAGCAGAATCCTCAATAGTGATTTCTTCAGGTACATGGATTGGTAATTGCATCTTCATAGCGATCTCCTCCTTGTCAATCATAACGTCGCTGATATTAAACATCACGGACAGGTAATTGTTGAGATAAATTACGCTTCCGTGTTTTCCTGTAAATGAGATAAGTGTAATGTATTCTTTTTCCTCCAGTTTCTTCAAGAGTCGTGATACCGATGCCTTTGACAGACTCCACCTTTCACCCAGTTCATTAAAGCTGGTAAGGGGATTTCCGGTATTATCCCGGTAATAGACAATGGGACCGGAATCAGATCCCAGGACAGAGGAATCGTTGTAAACTGCATGAATCCACAGATCCAGAATAACATCCATTTCCGAGCATTTTCCAATGCCAATTAGTTCGTGAACTTTGGCAATCGGGAAAAAGAAAAACCCTGTATCTTTTTTACAGGGATAGTTGTATTCCAATACGGTATTGTCTTTGGGCCAGTCTGATATTTTGAATTTGACCAGGCGGTTTTTGCCGAGAAGAGAGTAGGTAATGTAATTCTGCTCTTCAAAAAATCGAAGGATGGACAACGCTTGATGTTGGAAACGGCAGCGAAACCATTCCTGAAGATCTGTGACTGTGCAGATCCACTCTCCTGGACCAATGGTATAGGTAATGTGTTCCATCCGGCGGTAGGATGTGCGGTAATTTGCATAGGAGCATAATACCAGATAATAAAAAAGAAAAGAGCCCCCGGTAGTTCGGATGCTCTTGGTAGTGATTAAAGTTTGTATGAAGTCACGGTAAATGCGACAGCGTGGAAATTCCACGATTTGTTTGAGTTCTAATTTGTAATTCATGGTGATCTTCCTTTCAAAGTATATTTAATTGTAATCGGACTTTTCATAGTGTTGGTATCAAGAAGAAGCCGATGGAAGTATAGCAAGTAGTCGTGTCACTCATTGCATTTTTATTGCATTTTTAAAATTTAGATTATGTGGCTATGTTGCTCTTAACTGGTTAAAAAGCCTTTAAAATCGTCTATATGCGTTAATACTCCGTACTGTCTGTCTGGAGTTTGAATAATACAAATGAGCCAAGAAATGCCGAATTTACGGCGTTTCTTGGCTCTTGTTTTTTGGTGTGACAATCAAATGACAATAATTTTGGGAAATTATTGATTGGATTCGCTGGAAGAATTATCTCCACGATGTTCATAGTTCCAGGTGCTTTGACCATGTGAAAGATATTGAGAAGTGTCATTTTGTGTTGAAGATGGAACTACCACATCGCTAGGTTTTGTATCTTGACCAGCAGCAATAGTATTTAAAAAATCTTGAATATCGTCCATTAGTAGGCCTCCTTTCTATGCAAAAATCAATAGAATATATTCTAAAAAACTGAATGAAACTACGATGCTCATAAGTAAAGTCACTATGTATATTTTTTTATATGCTTTCTCAAGTGCTTCATTATTGCTCAAGACAAATTCTGTGTACTGCTTAACAGCGAGCATGTTAGCTTGACTAGAAGGTTTATTCCATAAGCTGTAGTCTATCAATAATTTTGGATTAAAACGGTGTAATTTGATTGGTCGTAATCCAATAACAAGTATAAGCATAGAAGAAATATAACACAAGCTTATTATTATAAAGAGCACAATACATAATACAAATATAATGCCAGATCTTGTTGTCTGCGGGAAAGAAAGTGTTACCAGTTTATCTAGCAGAGTTAATATGAAAGCAAAAAATACACTACAAAACGTAATCATTATATAGATTTTATTATCGTATTTGTTTGCACGTTCTGTAACATGTCTGTATTCCTCAAGTGCTATTTCTAAACATTCGGCAGAAGAATCATATGACATATTTGGTGTGTCAACTTTATCAATTTTTACAGTGTATTCCATTTTAATCTCCTTTCTTCGGTTTCCTTTTCCTCTTCACATAAGAGAAATCCGGAAACAGGTCTTTTAACAATTCAGCAGTTTCTTCTGCATCGTTATCCTCATTCATATTCTGAATCAGTAGTTGGTCGTCATCATCAAGATTCAATGAGACAGTGTACTCTTTATTCGGGTCTGTTGGGTTCATTGGGTACTTTATCTCTTTGAGATAATATTCCGTTTCTGATATTTTATCATCTTCCAGCTTGTCTCGTAAACGTGCCCAATACTCAACCATCTTTCGAAAGTTATCAAGGTCTTCCTGTGGACGGGGACCAGCACTTGGAAGCCGCTCTTCAAATTTAAAGCAAACTTCCCCGTCTTTCATAGTAGGTCGTAGCCCGTATGCCCATTCAATGTCAAACAGCACGTGAAGTGCACTGAATATATTTGCTACATCAGGGTCAGATAATGCATAAAAGCTGACTCCTAGATTGTTGGCAATATTTAATAAAGTCGCTTCATCAGGATATCTGTTTCCAAGTTCATAGTTTCTGATAGTGGATTCGTTTAATCCACATTTATCTGCTAATTCCTTTTGCGTCATGTCAGATGCAATTCTGAAATTTCGAATCAAATAGCCTACCCGGCTGGTGAATTTCTCGCCCATTTTAACTGCTCCTTATTCGTGGAATGAGTGTTGTAGCATGCACGGAGACACGGGGTACAAACCATGCATCGTACATTAATACTAAATACGTTTTCTGCGAAGGCAAAAACTCGAAAAACCTTCGGTTTTCCTCGTTCGCGTGCGCGTTCTCATGGAGTTTTGCCTTCGCGTACATTATATCATTAACAGTACAAAAGTGAAATGTTTTTTTGCAAAAAAGTATTGACAGTACAAAAATGAATTGTTAATATAATGCGCATCATAACCGTTCAGAAATGAACTGTTAAAACAAAAGAGAGGAGGCATTTGCTTATGGAGAACAAGAGATTTTTAACAGCGCAGGATGTAATGGAAATGCTGGGAGTTTCACTATCGTATTCCTATAAACTGATACGACGGCTGAATGCGGAACTTGAGGCTGATGGATTCGTGACAATAAAAGGGTGTGTCAGTACACAGTATTTTATGAAACGAATCTACGGGCTATCTACGGATAAGGAGGTGGGATAGATGGCGGTTATCAAGAATAATAAGACTGGAATGTGGGAGGTGAGAACCTATTATAAGGATTTGACCGGAGCAAGGAAACAGAAAACCAAGAGGGGCTTTGACAAGAAGAGCGAAGCCCTTGAATGGGAGAGAAATTTCAAGCTGAAAGAGGATCAGAGTATCAGTATGAGCTTCAAAAGTTTTGTGGATATTTATCTGACGGATTTAGAACCAAGAATAAAACGCAATACTTTCCTGACAAAGAAGCACATTATTGAGACAAAGATTCTGCCTTATTTCGGGAAACGGAAACTGGATGATATTAGGACCTCGGATGTCATCCAGTGGCAAAATGAGATTATGAAGTTGAAAAAGGATAATGGGGAGTTATTCTCCCCTACCTATCTGAAAACTATTCATAATCAGCTCAGTGCCATATTAAATCATGCTGTAAATATGTATGGTCTTAAGGATAATGTGGCACGAAAAGCCGGAACTATGGGCAAAGAAGAAAATAAGGAAATGGAGTTCTGGACACAGGAGGGATTTCAGGCATTTTTGGAGTGCGTGGCAGATAAGCCTATTTCCTATTATGCATTTGAAATACTTTATTGGACTGGTATTCGTGAAGGTGAGCTGCTTGCCTTGACACCGGGTGATTTCAATTTTGAAAAGAAAACACTTCGGATAAACAAGTCATATCAGAGACTGGAAGGCAAAGATGTAATTACAGACCCGAAAACACCAAAGAGTAACAGAACAATTGTTATGCCGGATTTTCTTGCTGTTGAGATGGAGGATTTCATAAGCAGTCTTTATGGAATAAGGGATGATGACAGAATTTTCACCATTTCAAAAAGTTATCTGCATCATGAAATGGATAGGGGTGCAAAGCTTGCAGGAGTGAAGAAAATCCGAATTCATGGATTACGACATTCTCATATTTCTCTGTTGATTAACTTGGGATTTTCAGCATTGGCAATAGGGGAAAGAGTCGGGCATGAGGCGGTTGATATCACATATCATTATGCACATTTATTTCCAACGGTGCAGACGGATATGGCAGCACAACTGGAAACAGAAAGGGAGGCGTTGGTCAATGTCAGAAAAGAATAGAGATGATAAAAACAGATGGCGTAATGTGACAATCGCATTTCGTATGTCGCCGGAGGAAAATGAAGAACTGAATAACAGAGTGAAGCTCAGTGGATTTCGTACCAAGCAGGATTATATTATCCAGAGTGTTCTTCATCAAAAGGTGGTTGCCACAGGCAATCTGTTGATGTTGGTACAATTCCGGCAGAACCTGCAAAGGATTGAGCATGAGCTTGAGAGGATAGAAAAGGCATCGGATATGGATGGGGAGTTGCTTACTCCCATCCGTTCCATGCTGGAAATATTGGAAGGCTTCAAGGAACAACCGAGAACATTGGCGGATATGAAACACCTTACAGTACCAAATGAGGAATAACAGATATTTTATATAAAGGAAGTGGCGGCTATGAGCGAAGAAACATTATTTGAAAAATTAGGCGTGAAATACATAGAAAAGGACGGCATCTTTTATCCGTTGATTGCATTATGTTGCGAGGAGAAAAGCACAGATGTTGGGAAATATGGTCACATGTGGATTGATTACATACGGACGGAGTATCCACAGCGATACAAAAGTCTGGTGCGGTTTGACGAATTACATGATAAGGCAGCAGAGGTAAATGAGGTTGCCTATGAGCTGCTAGAGGAAATTGAAAAGGAATGGCTGAGCGAACATAAATCCAAGCAAGCAAATTCTTTTGTGGAAATGTACCGGCTACGAACACAAGCAAGAATGATAGCAGAGGAGGTAGTTCTGCATGATGTGGTGAACTGTTTTCATTAGGAACCGGCACGGGTATTAAAGGGGCTGTGTATGGTAAAGGATATGCCGCATATCTGCGGCTCATAAGCTCCCACAGGGGAGCTTTATCTGGCTCGCAGAGCCGTACAGCCACTCCGGCGAGGAGCGCAAAACCCGCTTGCGGGTCTGCATTTTTGATGGCGAAGCTGTCAAAAGTGCTTTTGCGTTACTTTTGACAAAAGTAACAAAACCTTCCCAAGGAAATCTGCTGTTTCGTGCCGTATCCGGCACTCATTACGGATAAGAAGGTGGTGCCTATATACATACCAAAAGAGGAGGATTTTGACAATGGAAAGAACAATCAGTTTCATGAATGGAGAAGGTTCCATCGGGCACAACACTAGGAGATTTATAGCTGACAATGTAGATGCCAGCCGTACCAAGAATAACATCACTCTTATCCATGAGGATATTAAGCAGGCTTATCATAAATTGTTTGACAAGGCACTTAAGGAATACAATGCAAAACAGAAACGCAAGGACAGGCAGATTAAAAGTTATTATGATAAGATTTCCCGAAGCAAGCAGGAAAAATTATTTTATGAGGTTATCGTTCAGATAGGCAATAGGGATGATACCGGAGTAGGTAGTTCTTCTGCAGAGGTTGCAACATGGGTGCTAAAGGATTATGTGAAAAAGTTTCAACTTCGCAATCCACAGCTTTATGTGATTGGTGCTTATATTCATCTGGATGAGGAAACACCACATTTGCATCTGAATTTTATCCCTTGGGTATCCGGTTGCAAGAGAGGATTGGAGACAAAGACAAGTCTTAAGGCGGCACTTGCTACCAGAGGATTTGTAAGTGAAGGAAAAGGCAATACCGAATGGAGGCAGTGGGCGGAGGCAGAGAAAGAGGATATTGCTCTTATTATGAGCCGGTACGGAATTGACTGGAAAAAGAAAGATACACACAATAAGCATTTATCCGTACTGGATTATAAGAAGCAGGAGCGGGCAAAAGAAGTGGCTGCACTTCCACTCTGGGCTGATCGCCCATGAGTTTTACGATCTTATCCCGCACCTCGTCCGGTTTCTTGCTGTGCTGCTCAATATGGGAGATCACAAACTGATGGATTCCCGCACACTGGCGTTTCGGACGGCCTCTGGTTGCCAGCAGGCAGACCTCCGCGTTTGAGCGGGTCCAAAAGCCCATGCCATAAAACCAGCTATCCGCTTTCCGGTTCTGTTTGAGCCATAGAAAAGCCAGCGTTTTATATTTGAATCCCCAGGCATCGATCACCCGGAAGGCTTCATTGAGCTGCGGGAAGGTCGCCCACAGAAAAAGGGCACTGTCTTTTGCGGCAAGTTCCGATACCGGCAGGGCACAGATTTCTTCAATGCTCATTGTGGGGTAATGGTTTTCCGCAACGCCGCTTCCATGTTTCCTGTCATAATGCCAGGGCGGATCGGCATAGATAATGCCGTACTGTTTCGTTTCCGGCATTAGCGAGCCTGCTCATTCTTAGATGTGGCCGGTTTGGCCGGCTGTTCTTTGACCTTACCGGCATTTTCTTTCAATGCACCGGTCAGGGAAGGTTTTTCCGCTGCTCCCTTTGTCGCTTCAAGAGTTGCCTGCAAATTTTCAATAGCCTGGCCGTACCCATCAATGAGAGCATCGTTGAGCTGCTTGCGGAACTCTGCCGTAACCGGCCAGCAGACATCTTTCCAGTTGCCGCCCTTATCCTGGGTTGCGGGCATATTGACATACAGCCCCTTTTCACTGGAACAGATACGGAAGCCGTCGATCTTAAAGCATCCGCCAATCGTAACATTGGCAAACGCCAGCAGGTTTCCCATTGGAGCGATCGGACGCACGCGGACATCCAGCTTCATGCCGTTTGCCATTTCCGGCGTCTGTGTCTCCGATGCCATTTTTTCTGTATTGGTTTTACTCATATATGAAATCCTCCTTTTTAGAATTGGTTTTGTTCATGCTATCTTGCATTAAATATGGATTTGGATAACGAACCTGTCTTAAACAGGGCAAAAGCCAGCAGTACCGTATAACCCGCCGTTCCCCAGATCGCACCGTGCACGTCGCCGGACGATGGGATAGACTGGACCAGCACTGCATAAATGGCGACACAGATCAGGATCAAAAAACCCTGAAAGCCTAGGGCAAAAAGGGAACGCAGATACCCGGTTCCCATTTGTCCCCATTCCCGGTTTGCCATTGTGGAAAACGGGATCGGTGCAAGACTCACGGTTAAATAAATCTCGATCATACGGCCATATACAATGACAAAGATCACGATGGACAGTACCCACATACACAGATTGATGATGTTGGTTTCCAGCCACAGTCCAATCAGTTCCCACATTCCCATTGCTTCAAGCTGGGTTTCCAGGTCAGATAACGCCGCCTGCACATCCAGGTTCCCGTTTATGACACCGGCACTTTGCGACACCACATTTTGGGCCACATCAAAGACCGCCATCACAATCGTAAAACAGTTGGTGAGCAGGTAAGTGGCAACAAAAGTCTTGAAAATCCACTTGAAGATGTTGAATGTATCGAATTCGTGCATGTTGTTCTTTTCGAGAATCATCTGGATCAGTTCATACACCAGAACAAAGGTAAGGATCATGCCCGCAATGGGAATGACGACGGTTTCCGAAAGATTCTGGATCATGGAAAACACGCCGCCATTCCAGCCCTGCGGGGTCTGTCCTACCTGATTTGCCACATCCGCAACCTGGTTGTTGACGGAGTTGAAAATACTGGTGTACTGTCCGGTGATCGCATCGATCAGTCCCTCTTTAATCCAGTCTGTTATCCATTCAAACAGACTGCCCATAAGTCAGCCCTTAACCGAACAGGCCGGAAAGCAGCGGAATCAGCGTTGCACCAACCAGAGCGATACCTCCGCCTGCCATAAGCTGTTTTATCCCCAATTAGGTGTAAAACTCTGCTCGATGGCGGGCGG